>NZ_PDJU01000006.1 GCF_004116455.1 Arcobacter sp. F155 | reverse complement strand
TAAAAGCATAAGCTTTGTTATTAAAATAGACAAGGATATATTTACAATATATTCTTGTTTGTTGTAATTTCATATTCGGTTTATAAAAGTTATTTACAAACCTTCTAAATTTTAAAAGATCTCCCATATCATCGTAACTTTCTCAATCATTTTTGATGTCGTTCCTCTGAAATTGGACGGGAATTATAATAGATTTTTCTCCTCTTGTCAAGGGTTTTTTCTAAATATAAGCTTAAATTTTGAAAGTTTTAGGGTTTTTAGTTTATTTTTACTTATTTATTCCTATAAAAGCCGTATTTGGCTCTATTTTTATAGTTTTCTTTTGACCTAATTTATTTATTAATTCTATATAACAACTATTTTTTATCTCATAATCTTGACTTCTATTCTCATATGTTGATAGTTTGCTATATACTTTTCCATCATTTCCAAAAGATAATTGTCCCAATCCTTTTGTACTATTGCAAGTGATATTTGTATCTATAACATCAAACTCTCTTGTTAGTAATACATATTTACTTCTATTTTCATCATATTCACAACTATTACTTGAGTAAACTCTTTTTTTTGTAAGTGGATCTAATAAACTTTCATTTTCATTTGGATGTCCTTTTTTATTTTCATCAGTATATATTACGTAGTATATTCCTTTATCATTTGCGCAATTGAAAAATTTAAAAGTCCATCTCTTTCTAAACCATAAGGAATCTTCTTTATTTTCTTTATTATCTATTAATGCTTGGTATCTTGTTTGCTTTAAATAGAGTTCTATTCTATTTGTAGCATCTAATAGTTTGTTTTCATATGGTTTAAAATAAAAAGTAGTTATAACTAAAGAGAGAATAAAAAGAACTAGGATTAGTTCAAGGATTGAAAAGCTATTTTTCATTTTCTTTTATTATATATGTACTATATAATGTTTTATTAAAATATTTTACATCTATTTTATAATCATAGAAAAATTGTTCTTTTGTAGTAATGTAATATTTTTGTCCAGACTCTATTCCATAAAATCTTAATCTCAATAATAGTTTTTCATCTTCTGAGTTAATATAGTTAATATTTTTCTTTTTTAACTCTATTGCAATATCTTCCACAAAATCATATTTATAAGCAAAATGTTTTTTAGGTTCACTTACTAATAAATATAAAGGCTTATTAAATAGTGTCAAAAATACACTTAATAAAAGAACTACTAATGTAGCTATAGTTACATTATAATGTTTCTTTCTAAATCTTGGTAGCCTAATTCTAATACTGTTAAAAAACAGTCTTACCATATAAGGTAAAAAGATAACAACAAAAGGTGCATAGTCTTCTATATATATTCTTTGTCTAAATGATATTAATAAAGAGAAGAATAAAGAGGTCATAGATACATACCAAGTAAGTGTTTTATTCTCTTTTATACCTATTCTATATATTGAGTAAAAAAAGTATATAAATAATAAAGGTGAAAAGATAGATGCATAAATAGCAAAAGTATCTATTAAGAAACCTTTGGGTTTCCCTCCACTATCAAATCCATATATTCCCATTGAAATACCAAATAGAACTAATGAAACTACAAGTAAATTTGTATCTCTTTTTTTAAGGGAATAAAAAAATAGTGCTAGAAAAAATATAGCAAATGAATTATCTAAAAATAAAAACAATACCAATAGTATATATGAGTGTTTACTTGTTACTTTGAATATGTATATATATAAAAGAGTAAAAAAAGTAACTATAATAGCACTATTTACAAGTATTGAGGCACTTAAAAGTCCTGGTAAAATAGAAAAGATAGCTAAATTTATATATCTATCAGACTCTTTTTTAAAAAAGTCTTCTGTTAGTTTATACATTAAAAAAACAGAAAGAATATAAAAAAGTAAAAAAGGAAATCTCAGCCCAAAGTCATTTTGACCTAAGATAATAGTTGAAGCATTTGTAATAATACTCAATAAAGAGTTATTTATAAAAAAGTTTAAAGCCTCTTTATATGAAATACTAAGGTTAAGAATATTGTAAACTAGTGCAGATAAAACTACAAAAAAGAATAGTAAAAATAAATATTTATATGCACTAGCTACTGTTTTCATATCTTCAAGAAGTTATCTATAATCTTATGTCCATATTCACTCATAATTGATTCTGGGTGAAACTGAACTCCATAAATATTTTTGTCTTTAATTTCTAAAGACATAATTTCATTATCATCTGTACTGTATGATGTAGGAATCACCTCAGCTGGTAAACTTTCCTTTTCAACAGTTAAAGAGTGATATCTAGTTTGAGTAAATTCACTTGGTAGTTCGTTAAAAATCTTTGTATCTTTTTCAATTTTAATATTTGAAGTTTTGCCATGCATCATATTTTTTGCTCTTATAACCTTTGCGCCAAATACTTGAGCAATACTTTGATGCCCTAAACAAATACCTAAAATTGGTTTTTTATCAGCAAAATATTCTATTGCTTCTAAACAAACACCTGCATCATCAGGAGTTGCTGGTCCTGGAGAGATTATAATTTTTTCAGGATTTAATTTTTCTATTTCTTCTACACTTAACTCATCATTTCTAATTACTTTTAAGTCTGCTCCTAACTCTAAGCAGTACTGAACAATATTGTATGTGAATGAATCGTAATTATCGATCATTAAAATCATTAACTTTCTCCTATTTTTAGAACATGTATTATAGCAACAAATATATTAAATCCATATGGATTATATTTTATATTATTTAGATATACTTTCTTCATGAATATCTACAAAATATTTTTACTAATATCTTTACTTTTTAATACTTTAGTACTTCAAGCAAAAGAAGAAAAAATTTCAATTCAATTGGATTGGTTACATCAGTTTCAATTTGCAGGTTATTATATAGCAAAAGAAAAGGGTTACTTCAAAGAAGAAAACTTAGATGTGATAATTAAAGAGTTTGACTTTGATGTAGATTTAGTAAATGGAGTATTAAACTCTAAAGCTAGTTATGCTGTAGGAAAATCATCTTTAATAATTGATAGACTAGAAGGCAAAAAAGTAGTTCTTTTAGCCGCTATTTATCAAAACTCACCAATGGTCTTAATATCACTTAACAATTCAAATATTAAAAAAATAAAAGACTTAAAAGATAAAAAAGTTATGCTAACCCCTGATGCGAGGTCAGCTGCTGCTATTAACTCTATGATTATATCTCAAGGCTTAAACTTAAAAGATATAAACTTCCAACAACACTCTTTTAAACTTGAAGACTTAATAAGTGGTAAAACTGACGCTATGGGATGTTATTTATCTAATGAACCTTATATTTTAGACTCTAAAAATATAGAGTTTAAAATTCACAATCCAAGTGAATATGGATTTGAGTTTTATGGAGGACTGTTTTTCACTTCACAAGAAGAGTTAAGACAAAATCCAATTAGAGTTAGAAAAATGCATAGAGCTGTTTTAAAAGGTTGGAAATATGCTTTTGAAAATATTGATGAAACAGTAAAAATTATCTATGAGAAATATAATACGCAGAACAAATCTCTTGAAGCTTTAAAATATGAAGCTAAAATCTTAAAAGAACTTGCCCAGTTTGAAGAAGGAAACTTAGGAAATATTGATTATAAAAAAGTTGAAGAGATAAAAAGACTTTATTTGTTGCTTGGATTAAGTGATAGTGCAATAAATTTTAAACTTGAAGATATAATTTACAATCCTAAAAAAATAAACTTAACTCAAGAAGAAAAAAAATATATTAGAAATTATCAAATAAATCTTATTTCAAACTCAAACTTTCCACCTTTTACAATTGAAACAGATAATAAACTTTCAGGAATAGAGATTGATTACTGGAACCTTGTAAGGAAAAAACTAAATCTAATCTCGGCAATTGAAGTAATTAACAATAATCAAGAAGCAAATGAAAAAATAAATACAAATGCAAATAATTTAAAATATGCATTTGGAACTGCTGATTATGAAAATATAAACTCAAATATGAGTATGAGTGTAGATAAAGTTAAACTTGCACTGACTACTTTAGTAGATAAACCATATACAACAGCAATAACAGAATTAGCAAATAAAAAGATTGCTATTACAAAATATGCTTCATATTATAAAGATTTAAAAAAGAAATATCCAAAAATCAATTTTGTAGAAACAGCTAGTATAAATGAGTCTTTTGACTTACTTCAAGAAAATAAGGTTTATGGGATTTTAGGTAAACTTCCTGCTTTATCATACAATATCACTAAAAAAACAATCTCAAATGCTAAAATTTCTGGGATTTATAATGAAAATTATGAACTTAGACTCCATGTAAATAAAGAAAACAGAGTTCTTCTTAATATATTAAATAAAGCAATCTCAACAATTACTGATGAAGAAAGAAAACTTATTCGAGATAAATATAACTCTATTATCTATGAACCAGAAAAAGATTACTCATGGGTTTATAAAATAATTACCTTTCTTTCAGTTCTAATTATTATAGTTGTAATTAACAATAGAAAACTAAATAAAGAGATAAAAAAAAGAAAACTTGCTGAAGAAGAGTTAAATAAAATAGCTCATATTGATGGATTAACAAATGCCTTTAGTAGAAGAAAGATTGAATCTATTTTAGAATTAGAGCTAAATAGAGAAAAGCGATATAATAGAGGTTTATCTTTGATTTTCTTTGATGTAGATAACTTTAAACTAATCAATGACCAACTTGGACATTCAACTGGTGATAATGTTTTAGAGAAAATATCTTCTTTAGTAAATAATACAATGAGAAAGACTGACTCCTTTGGAAGATGGGGAGGAGAAGAGTTTATTATTATCCTACCTGAAACAAATAAGGTACAAGCAAAAAATATTGCATACTTACTAAAAGAAAAAATTGCTAACTTTGATTTTGAAATAGATAGAAAAGTCACTTGTAGTTTTGGAGTATCTCAATTTGAAGAGACAGATTGTGCAGACTCTTTATTAACAAGAGCCGATAATGCAATGTATTATGTTAAAAGAAACGGAAAAAATGAAGTTAAAGTAGTTTAAACTACTTTAACTTTTATAATTGAAACTTCTTTATAAACTCATCTGAAATATCTAAAATACCTCTTTGTCTTAAACTATCAATTACTTCTTTCGAACAATCAACATCATCAGGCCATCTTCTTTTGAAGTTATCATAATCATTTTTATTTGTTGCATCTAAACAAATAGTATTATCTTCAATATATAAATCTCTATTTGAATCTATATTATTTGTAACTCTCCAAACTAACATATATGGATTATTTACATCATTTTGGTTTGCATCATCAATTATGATTAATATTTTTATATTTTTATATAAAGGTTTTAATAATTCAAAAATCTCTTTTTGATTTCTTTTCTTATCAACAGCTATAACAGTTACAGGGTTTTTCGTATGAGTATAGTATTGTTTTAATTGTTTAACTTCATCTGTAAGTTCATTTACTTTCTTTAAAAGTTCATCATCACTTAATAGAGTAATTCCAAGTTCTTTTACTTCTTCACCTGTACAATCAAGACCAAGTTTTCCACCCACTGCAAACTTAGGACTTGTATGGTCAAGTGCATCAATAACTCCCTTTGATACAAGGAACTCTTCAATATCAATTCTATTTAGTATATGCTCAGTAATTGCATCAAAATCTTCTAAATCAGGTGCATCTTCATTTACAAAAATTGCATGTTTTACAAATGACATTTGCCCTACTCCCCAGAAAGCATGCATCATTTGACTTGCGTGTCCAGGGTAAAGTGTTTTGATTTTTGCTAAAATCAGGTTATGGAAAACTCCATTTTCTGGCATACAATAATCAATTAAATCAGGAGCAGTTGTTTTAAGTAATGGTAGGAAAATTCTCTCTGTAGCATACCCCATATACTTATCTTCTAATGGTGGTTTTCCAACTACTGTTGCTAAATATGTAGGCTCTTTTTTATGAGTAATTGCAGTTACTTCCATAAAAGGATACTCTTCTTCTAAAGTATAATATCCAGTATGATCCCCAAATGGTCCTTCAATTTTCATTTTGCTTGTATCAACAAAACCTTCTATTACAAAGTCATTGTCTTTTGGTACATAAATATCATTTGTAATTGATTTTACTAGTTGTGCATTTTTATTTTTTACAAAACCATATAACATTAATTCAAATACACCAATAGGTAATGGAGCTTGTCCACACCAAATATACATCGGATCTCCACCTATTCCAATTGAAACTGGCATTTTCTTTCCAGCTTTTTTATACTCATGGAAGAAATGATTCGAATCTTTATGAATCTGCCAGTGCATTCCTAATGTATTGTCATCATATACTTGAAGTCTATACATACCAACATTCTTCATTTCACCATCTAAAGATGTAGTATAAACTTGTCCCATTGTAATAAAAGGACCACCATCTTGTTCCCATGTAGTTAAGATAGGAAGGTCTGAAAGTTTTGCTTCACTTCCAAGTTTTATTACTTCTTGGCACTCACCTTTTCCCCTATTCTTTTTAGGAATTGTATTTTTAAGTGCAAATAGTTTTCCAAAAGTAGAAAGTTTTTCACTTAATGTTGTAGGTGGCTTCATTTTTAATAAAGATTCAATCTCTTTTCCAATCTTATCTCCATCTCCAATGAAAAGTTTTACCGCTTTTTCATTACAGAATACATTCATTAATACTGGAATATCAAATTTTTTATTGTTTTTTCTATCTACAACATTTGTAAATAATAATGCCTTAGAGTCTTCTTTTTTTACTTCAACATAAGCGATGTGTGGTATCTCTAAATATATATCCAACTCATCATCAATGATTCTTAAAAGATCATTCTTTTTTAAAATTTCAATAGCTTCTTTCATTTCTTCCTCATAGTAAACTAATTGTTAGTATAAGTTTTATATCATTTTATCATTAAAAAATAGTTTATAGTAGAGGTAATATATATGTTTGATGAGATAGTAAATAGAAAAGGAACATCTTGTGCTAAATATGATGCGCTAGAAACATACTTTGGATATTCTGATTTACAACCACTTTGGGTAGCTGATATGGATTTTAAAACTCCTGATGTAATAAATAATGCAATCATTAAAAGAGCAACTCATGGAGTATATGGATATGCAAAACCTACTACAAAAACTTATAACCTTGTAAAAGAGTGGATGAAAAAAAGACATGATTGGGAAATTGATACATCATGGATATCTTTTTGTAATGGAGTAGTCCCAGCATATAGTGCTGCTATTGAAGCCTTTAGTGAGGAAGGTGATGAGATTATTGTTCAAACACCTGTTTATTTTCCACTATTTAACTCAGTTAAACACAATAATAGAAAAGTAGTTAGAAATTCACTTAAAGAAGAAAACGGCTACTACACTATGGATTTAGAAGATTTAAAAAGTAAAATTACTTCTAAATCTAAAATCTTAGTTTTATGTTCACCCCACAATCCAGTGGGAAGAGTTTGGAGTAAAGAAGAGCTTGAAGAATTAGCTAAAATTTGTATAGAACATAATCTTCTAATAATAAGTGATGAAATCCATGCAGATTTAGTATTTAAAAAGTTCACACCTATGGCATCACTATCAAAGGAGATTTCAAATATCACTTTAACTTTAAACTCTGCAGGAAAAACATTTAATATTGCTGGATTAAATTGTTCATATTCAATTAGTGAAAATAAAGAAATCAAAGAAAAATTTGATAAAGAACTTGCAAAAAGAGAAATTGCTTCTGTAAATGTATTTGGATATACAGCATTAGAAGCTGCTTATGAATTTGGTGAAGAATGGCTAGAAGAGTTAAAAAAATATCTAAAAAAGAATATTGAATTTACTAAAGAATATTTAGCAAAAAGTAACTCAAAAGTACAATTCTTGGAACCAGAAGCAACATATTTGTTATGGCTAAACTTTAAAAATACAGAGCTAAAACATAAGGAAATAAAAAATATGTTATTCGAAAAATCGAAGGTAGCACTTAATGATGGGCGAAGCTTTGGAGTTGAAGGAGACTCGTATTTTAGGCTAAACTGTGCACTTCCAACATCACAGCTTGAAGAAGGACTGGGTAAAATAGTTACATATTTTTAGCCCTGTTTCCCCCTTAGTATTACAAATCTTCTCACTAAATTCTAAACTTCTAAGAATTTTTAACATATGACCAAATAGTAACTCAATTTATAGTACAATTTCTTAAACATTCTAATAAATGGGATAGATTATGTCGACACATTTAGTTCTTTCATCTGTGATTTTTGTCTCTATTGCTTTAATATTAGTAGGAGTTTTCTTACTAACAAAGTACTTAGGGCCAAACAATACACAAGATAAATTAAAAAACACAGTTTACGAGAGTGGTGTTTCCAACCCTGTTGGAACTACAAACATTAGGTTTTCTATTAAGTTTTACTTAGTAGCTATTGGATTCTTATTATTTGACGTAGAAATAATCTTTATGTTTCCATGGGCTGTTAACTTAGTTGACCTTGGCTATGCAGGTTTAGTAAAAATGTTTATTTTTATTGGACTACTTTTTGCTGGTCTTATTTATATGTATAAGAAAAAGGCGTTATCATGGGATTAGGAGCTGAAGCTAACTTAGGTGATTCTATAATCACTACAAAACTTGATGAAGCTGTTAACTGGGCTAGATCATATTCAATGTGGCCAATGGCGTTTGGTACTGCATGTTGTGGTATTGAATTCATGTCAGTTGCAGCAGCGAAATATGATATATCAAGATTCGGTGCAGAAGTTGTAAGATTCTCGCCAAGACAGGCAGACTTACTTATTGTTGCAGGAACTATTACTTATAAACAAGCTCCTGTATTAAAAAGAATTTGGGATCAAATGTGTGAACCTAAATGGGTTATCTCTATGGGAGCATGTGCATGTTCTGGTGGTTTTTATGATAACTATACAACATTACAAGGAATTGATGAAGTTATTCCTGTAGATGAATATATTTCAGGTTGTCCTCCAAGACCAGAAGCGGTTTTAGATGCAATTATGAATATTCAGAAAAAATCTTACAATGAATCTATTATCAAAGAAAGAGATAGAAACTTCAAAGGGATTTTAGATGCTTAAAACTGATATGCTTATTGATGCACAAGATATTAAATCAACAATTACTAGACTAAAAAATGAAGAAGATTTTACTCTTCTTTTAGATATTACTGCAGTTGACTACTTAGAGTATCCAGATGTTACTCCATCTAGATTTGCAGTTATTTATGTTTTAAGAACTAGTAACTTTAAAAAACAAATTTCTATTAAATCATATGTAGATGATAATACTTTAGAAGTTGATTCAATTACTGATTTATACTACGCAGCAGACTGGGGAGAAAGAGAAACTTTTGACCAATATGGTATTAGATTCAAAGGTCACCCAAATTTAAAAAGAGTTTTAAATCACCACCAATTTGTTGGACATCCTTTAAGAAAAGATTATGAAATCACTAAAGGTCAAATTTGTACTGAAACTGAAGACTTAATGGATGAAATGCTTCCTCTATTAAAAAGAAAAGGTTACAGTGAAGCTGATATGGAAGATCTAATGATGCTAAACGTTGGACCTTCTCACCCTGCTTCTCACGGTACAATTAGAAACTTCGTTGCAATGGAAGGTGAAACAATTGGAGCTTGTGTAACTGAAATTGGTTACTTACACAGAGGTTTTGAAAAATCTTGTGAAACTCACAACTACTCTCAAATCATTCCTTATACTGATAGACTTAACTACTGTTCAGCAATTTTAAATAACATTGGTTATTCAAAAGCTGTTGAAGATATGTTAGGAATTGATATTACTCCAAGAGCAAAGATGATTAGAGTTATCATTGGTGAGCTTTCAAGAATTACTGACCACATTGTTTGTAATGCTGCAAACATGGTTGACCTTGGTGGACTTACAAACTTCTGGTATATCTTCGCACCAAGAGATAAAGCTTATGATATTTTATCAAAACTTACTGGTGCAAGATTAACTAACTCTTATACTAGAATTGGTGGTTTAGAGTTTGATCTTTATGATGGATTTGCTGAAGATTTAGATGCAGTTATCAAAGATATTGAAAAAGCAATTGAAGACTCTTTATCTTTAATTGAACATAACAGAATTTTCCATGATAGAACACAAGATGTTGGTGTAATTGACCAAGAGTTTGCTATTAATGCTGGGATTACTGGTCCTAACTTAAGAGCTACTGGTGTTGCATTCGACTTAAGAAAAGATGCTCCTTATTATGGATATGAAAACTTTGACTTTGATGTTGTTGTAGGTTCTCATGGAGATGTTTATGACAGAATAATGGTTAAGTTTGAAGAGATGAGACAATCAATTAGAATCATTAAACAAGCAATGAAAGAGCTTCCAGATGGACCACTTAATGTTGACCATCAAGGAATTATTCTTCCAGATAAAAAAGATGTTTATGGAAATATTGAAGGTTTAATGAACCAATTTAAATTAACATTTGAAGGTATTAAAGTTCCTAAAGGTGAATACTACGGTTACACTGAAGGTGCAAATGGTGAATTAGGATTCTACATCGTAAGTGATGGTTCTGGTAATCCATACAAAGTTAAATGTAGACCACCTTGTTACTACTCTTTAGGTGCTTATGCAAGAATTGTAGAAGGTAATATGTTAGCTGATGCTGTTGTAACAATGGCTAGTATGAACTTTATTGCAGGGGAGTTTGATAGATAATGAGCAAATTTAAATATACAGAAGCAAACGAAAAAGAGTTTGCAAGAATTGCTAAAAAGTATCCAAAAATTGATGCAATGATGTTACCTGCTTTATGGCTTGTTCAAGAGCAAGAAGGTTGGGTAAGTCCTGATGCAATGATTTTTGTAGCAGATAAGTTAGGGAAAACTCCAATTGAAGTTTATGAGTTTGCAACATTCTATACAATGTTCAACTTAAAACCAATTGGTACATACCATATTGAGTTATGTAAAACTCTATCTTGTATGGTAATGGGTGCACCTGAACTTAAAAAGTTTGTAAAAGATACTTTAGGTATTGGTCCAGGTGAAACTAGTGAAGATGGTAAATTCCACTTCTCAGAAGTTGAATGTCAAGGAGCTTGTGGTGGTGCACCAATGATTGCATTAAATAATCAGTACCACGAACACATGTCTGTTGACAAACTTAAGAAGATTATTGAGGAGTGTAAGTAATGGCAGTTGAATTAGTAAAAATTGTTAGTAAAAACTTTGACATTCCAGATTCTCATAAACTTGAAGTAGCTTTAAAAAATGGAAGATACGAATCTATTGATAAAGCATTTTCTATGCAACCAGATGAGATTACAGAAGAAGTTTGTAAATCAGGGTTAAGAGGAAAAGGTGGTGGTGGTGCCGCTTGTGGTCCTAAATGGAAACTTATGCCACCTATTGATGAAAGACCAAGATACTTAATTGTTAATGGTGATGAGTCTGAACCTGGAACATTTAAAGATAGACAAATTTTCCAATATGACCCACATTTATTAATTGAGGGAATTATTTGTTCATCATACGCAATTGGTGCACATGATGCATATATTTATATCAGAGGTGAATATAAATGGTTCATCGATAGATTAAATGCAGCAATTGAAGAAGCATATGAAGCTGGAATCATTGGTGAAAAAGTAATGAACAAATACGATTATAGAATCGACATTACTGTTCACAGAGGTGGTGGAGCTTATATTTGTGGTGAAAAATCTGCTTTAATTGAATCAATTGAAGGTAAAAGAGGTCACCCAAGACTTAAACCACATGGTAAAGAGTGTGAATGGTTCTATGGAATGCCTGCAACAGTAAACAATGTTGAAACAATTTCATCTGTTCCAAATATTGTATTAAATGGTTATGAATCATATACAAAATGGGGAACAGAAAGAGCACCAGGAACAATGCTTTTTGCTATGAGTGGTCCTGTTAAAAACCCAGGAGTTTATGAACTTCAATATGGTGAAAAGATGATCGATGTAATTAATGACATCGGTGGTGGTATGCAAGATGGATTAAAATTAAAAGCTTTAATTCCAGGTGGTGCTTCATGTCCAATTTTAACTGCTGAAGAAGTAGAAAAAGCATATTTAGATTATGAATCTATGTGGGACATTGGTTCAACACTTGGTACTGGTGGAATGATGATTATTCCAGAAGGTACATCAATGGTTGAAGTTGCAAAAAACTTAATTGAGTTCTATCACCACGAGTCTTGTGGACAATGTACTCCTTGTAGAGAGGGAACTGGTTGGATTGATAAAACTATTAAGAAGATTTTAGAAGGTAATGGTACAGATGCAGATCTAGATACTATTATTGATGTTTGTGGAACAATGAATGGAAAAACTATTTGTGTATTTGCACCAGCAGTTAAAGATATTATCCAAAGCATTGTTGAAAAATATAGACACGAATTCGTTGAATACTTTAAAAGCTAAAATACAAGGAGATATGAAAGATGGCAAAGAATACTTTTACACTAACGGATAACAGAAATGGTAAATCTTATGAGTATGATGTTTTAAGTGGTACAAGAGGACCAGATGTATTAGATATTAGATCTTTTTATAAAGATTCTGGAATGTTCACTTATGACCCAGGATATACTTCAACTGCATCTTGTGAATCAAAAATCACATTCATTGATGGTGAAAACTCTGAGTTAAGATATAGAGGTTACCCTATTCAAGAACTTGCTGGTAAAAAATCTTACCTAGATGTTTGTCACCTTCTTATGATGGGAAGACTTCCAAATGAAGAAGAGTCAAAAGATTTTGATTTAGAAATCAGACATAGATCTTTCTTAAATGAAGGTATTATTAGATTATTTGATGCATTACCAGATGGAGCTCACCCAATGGCAACTATGGGTGCTGCAACTATGGCATTATCAGCATTCTATAAAGATCACTTACACTTAGAAGATGAAGAACAATTCAAAACTATGAGAAGAAGAATCCTAGCTAAAATGCCTACTATTGCAGCTATGGCTTATAGAAACTCAATTGGTACTCCACTAATTTATCCAGATGTAAATAAATACTTTACTGAAAACTTCTTATATATGTTAAGAGCTTATCCAGGTGGAAGTATGAAATACTTAGGTGATGGTAAAAATGATGAAATCAAGCAAGTTGAAGTAGATGCTTTAGATGCTATCTTAACTTTACATGCTGACCACGAACAAAATGCTTCAACTACAACAGTTAGAAACGTTGGTTCAACTGAAGCTCACCCTTATGTTGCAATCGCTTCTGGTATCTCTGCATTATGGGGTTCTGCTCACGGTGGAGCAAATGAAAAAGTTATGGATCAATTAAGATTAATTGGTGATGTTAAAAATGTACCAACTTATATTGCAAAAGCTAAAGATAGAAACGACCCATTCAGATTAATGGGATTCGGACATAGAGTTTATAAAAACAGAGACCCAAGAGCTGAAACATTAAAAGGTTTACAAGATCAATTAAGAGTAGAGTTAAACTTAGACTCTAAATTATTAGATGTAGCTGCAGCAGTTGAAGAAGCAGCATTAAATGATGATTACTTCAAAGATAGAGGATTATATCCAAACATTGACTTCTACTCAGGTGTTATTTTAACAGCACTTAAAATTCCTGTAGAGATGTTTACTCCTATTTTTGTTATCGGAAGAATTCCAGGATGGATTTCTCAATGGTCTGAATTAAAGCAAGATCCAACAGCTAAAATTGCTAGACCAAGACAGCTATATACAGGTAAGTAAGAAGTGTCTATAAAAGGAGATGACGCACTATGAGTGAATTAGTTAAATTTTCAGTAAATGGGGATGAGATTGAGGCAGAAAAAGGGAGTCTTTTAATAGACACTCTTTTAGACCGAGATATCCATATTCCTCATTTTTGTTACCATCAAGCCCTAGGTAAAGATGGTAACTGTAGAATGTGTATGGTAGAAATTGAAGGTCAAAAAAGACCTCAAATTGCGTGTGATACTCCAGTTAAAGAAGGTATGATTGTAAGAACAAAAGGTGAGAATATTGAAAAAGTAAGAAGAGATATTCTAGAGCTTGAACTTATCAATCACCCAATTGACTGCCCTACATGTGACCAAGCAGGTGAATGTAAACTGCAAGATTATTACATGGAATCTGGTTTCTATGAATCAAGAGTTAATGTAAATCAAAAAGTAACAGCAAGAAAAAGAGTAGATCTAGGCGCTAACGTAATGTTAGACCAAGAAAGATGTGTTCTTTGTACAAGATGTGTAAGATTCTGTTCAGAAATCACAGGTACAAATGAGCTTGGTGTTATTTCTAGAGCAGACCACTCTGTAATTGGTACATTCCCAGGAAAACCACTTAGCAATCCATATGCAATGAATGTTGTTGATATTTGTCCTGTTGGTGCACTTACATCTAAAGACTTTAGATTTAAACAAAGAGTTTGGTTTATGGAATCTTTTGATGCTATTTGTAATGGTTGTTCAATGGGTTGTAATATCCACGTTGACCATAGAAAAGAGAAATATAAAGATGACCAAATCTTTAGATTTAGACCAAGAGTAAATAGAGATGTAAACGGTTGGTTCATTTGTGATGAAGGTAGACTTTCATATAAAAATGAAGAAGAAAACAGATTTACTACTCCATTAGTTGACTCAACAGAAACAGAATTTAGTAATACAATTACTAAAGTATATAAAACTTTAACAGAGAAAAAAGATATTCTTTTTGTATTAGACCCATCACTTTCTTTAGAAGAGATGCAAAATACTATTAAGCTAGCTCAAGCTGTAAAAGGTGAAATTACTGGTTATTCACCACAGTATATTGATGAATCATTTGGTGATGATTACTTAAGAAAAAGTGATAGAAGTCCAAACAGAGCATCTTTTAAAGAATTAAATATTATTGAAACAGAAGAAGACTTCAAAAATAAAATTGCAAAAGCTAAAACAGTAATTGTATTAAATAACAATTACTTCGATCAAAACTTAGAGTTATTAGAAGGTAAAACTGTAATTAGTTGTTTCTCACACAACTGTTTAACAATTTCAAAATCTGAAGTTGCTATTCCTATTTCATCATTCTATGAAAAAAGTGGTACTTATATTAACTTTGAAGGTAAAAAACAAAAAGTTATTTCTAAACTTAAAAAAGATAACCCAATGGAATCAGTATCTTCAATTATTGAACATATTAAATCTATGGTTGAAAAAGGTAGCCTATGAGTACAGCTGCAATAGTAATTATTATAGTAAACATTCTTCTTGCTAAAATCCTTTCAGTTGGAACAACTCCAATTATGGTTTGGTGGGAAAGAAGAGTTGCTGGTTTTATTCAAGATAGAACAGGACCAAACAGATGTGATATTGGTGGAATTAGACTTGGTGGTCTAATTCAAGCAATCGCAGATATGCTAAAACTTGTATTTAAAGAGGATTTTACTCCTTCACATATTAAGGAAAAATTCCTTTATACAATTGCACCAGCTCTTGTATTTATCTGTTCATTTTTAACAATGGCAGTTATTCCTTTCGCTGATAACTTAGTTATTGATGGTGAAAGTTTTATGATGCAAGCTATTCCAACTCAACTTGGAATTATGTGGTTCTTAGCATTTGCTGGATTATCTGTATTTGGTATTATCTTAGGTGGATATTCTTCTCAAAATAAATATGGTTTATTAGGTGGTATTAGAGCTTCTGCACAAGTTATTTCTTATGAAGCAGCAATGGGATTATCTATTATTTCTGTTTTATTAACATATGGTTCTATTAACTTAAATGATATGGTACAAGCTCAAGGTGGAACAATCTTTGGTGTTATTCCAGCATGGGGTATCTTTATGCAACCACTTGCAGCTTTAATCTTTATTGTTACTGCATTTGCTGAAACAAATAGAACACCTTTTGATATCGCTGAAGGTGAGTCTGAGATTGTTGCTGGTTATCATACTGAGTATTCTGCTATGAGATTTGGTCTTTTCCAAGTTGGTGAATATGCTGCAATGTCTGCATCGTCTGCAATTATTGTAACTTTATTCCTAGGTGGGTATCACATTCCATGGATGGATACAGCAACTATTCAAAGTAACATCAACTATGTAATTTTAGCTATCGTTATTTTATTACCAATCAAAGCATACCTTTTTGCTAAATGGATGAACAAAAACTATGATTGGTTAGATGCTAATGACAAAAGACATAGAGAAAAGAATATTTTAATTAGAGGATTCTGGTTAATTGCAATTGTTATCTCTGCTGTTTTAATTATGTTCTTAGTTACAGGACTTGGTGAAAATGGTGTAAATATTGCAACTGCTGTTATCCAAATTGGTACATTTGTAGTTAAATTCTTACTTATGAACTTAGTATTCATCTGGATTAGATGGACTCTATTAAGATTTAGATATGACCAATTACAAATGTTAGGATGGAAAGTTCTTATTCCATTAGCGATATTAAATATTGTAATTACAGCAACATTTATTGTTGTGACAGGAAGTTAATATGGGAATTAAAATTGTAGAAAGACACGGAAAGTCTCTAAAAGATAGATTATATATCCCAGCTATTATGGGTGGTATGAAGACTACTTTTAGACACTTTAAAGAAAATTTGAGCGATGTTTCAAATCTTAAAACAATGCAGTACCCTGAAGTTCAACCTGATGATATCACTGATAGATACAGAGGAGTTCATAGGCTAACTAAATGGGCTGACGAAAGTGAAAAATGCGTTGCTTGTTATATGTGTGCTACTGCTTGTCCTGCTCAATGTATTTTTATTGATGCAGAAGAAAGATTTGACGGTGTTGCAGAAAAAAGACCAAAAGAGTTCAAAATTGACCTTCTTGAGTGTGTATACTGTGGATATTGTGTAGAAGCTTGTCCTTGTGATGCTATTAGAATGGATACTGGAATCTTTAGTTTTACAGGTGATAAAAGAGAAGATTTCGTTGTTGATAAAAACTACCTAATGAGCAATGAAAGATCAAAGGATTTTGATGATGAGTGATTTAATATTTGTAGCACTTAGTATTTTTGCTGTACTTGGTGCAGTAATGATGCTTTTTTTTAGAAAACCAATGTACTCAGCACTTGGACTATTAATTTCTATTTTAGCTGTAGCTGGTCTGTTTGCACTATTAAATGCAACATTCTTGTTTATGGTACAAATTATTGTTTATGCTGGTGCAATTATGACACTGATTCTATTCTTACTTATGTTTCTTAATATTAAAGATGAGCATCTTCCAAAAGAGCCTAAGAAGTATCTTTTAATAGGAATTGGTGCAGCAATAATGATTCCTTTTAATGTAGTTATTTTAAAAGCAGTATCAAAGCTTCCTGAAGCTGATATGAATATTGTTGCTGATAGTACTTTTGGTGATATTAAACCAATTGGACAACTTTTATATAATGATTGGATTTTAGCATTCGAATTGATTTCAATTCTTCTATTAGTTGCGCTTGTTGGTTCAATTGTTTTAGCAAAAAGAAAAAAATCGAATAAGGAGAATGCATGATTAGTTTAACATCTTATGCTTTTGTCTCTATGATTCTTTTTTCTATTGGTGTTATAGGTGTAATTGCTAGAAGAAATATCTTTGTTATTTATATGTCAATAGAACTTATGTTAAATGGAATTGCACTTTTCCTTATAACATTTGCAAGATATCATTTTAATATGGACCCACAAATTATTACAGTTATGGTTATCTCAATTGCAGCAGCAGAAGCAGCAATTTTCTTATCTGTAATCATTTTATTATTTAGAACTAAAAAGTCTCTAGATACTGATATCTTTACAACACTAACACAAGGAGAGAAGTCATGATGGATACTTCACTGTTAGTTTGGATTATTATTGCTCCATTAGTTGGTGCAATCTTAAATGGTGGATTATATTTTTACCATGTAAAAAGAAAGCCAGTATCTGAAACACTATTTTCAATTATTGGTACAGGTACTCCACTAATTGCATTTTTAATTACACTAAGTCTATTCTTAGATATGGTAGATGGTGGTGTAACATTTAAGCAAGAATTATTTACTTGGGTAAATATTGGTGATTTAAATATTACTATGGCATTCTTAGGTGACAACCTAGCTATCTTTATGTCAATGTTTGTAACTTTTGTTGGATGGTTAATTCACATTTATGCAATTGGTTATATGACAGGAGATAAAGGTTTTGGTAAATTCTTTGCTTATTTCAACCTTTTCTTGGCATCGATGTTAATCTTAGTACTTGCAGATAACCCAGTAATTCTTTTCATTGGATGGGAAGGTGTTGGAGTTTGTTCATACTTACTAATTGCATTCTACTATGGTGATAAAGAAAATGTTATTGCTGGTAATAAAGCATTTATTGCAAATAGAGTTGGTGACTTTGGATTCTTATTAGGTATCGTTACTTTATTCTTTGCACTTGGACAAGTAGATTTAAGCTTCTCTTCACTTGAAGCTAACATTGCAAATGCTTCACCTGAATTATTAGCATTATCTGGTTTCTTATTATTTGTTGGTGCTATGGGTAAATCAGCACAGGTTCCATTATATGTATGGCTTCCAGATGCGATGGCAGGACCAACACCAATTTCAGCACTTATTCACGCAGCTACAATGGTAACAGCTGGTGTATATATGGTTGCAAGATTCCACTTCTTATATGCAGGAGTTGAAGAGATTGGTATCTTTATTGCTTATATTGGTGCATTCTCTGCATTACTTGCAGCAGTTATTGCAACAAGACAACAGGATATTAAAAAGATTCTTGCATACTCAACTATGTCTCAATTAGGATATATGTTTATTGCAGTTGGTTTAGGTTTCTATAGTTCAGGACTATTCCATGTATTTACACACGCATTCTTTAAGGCTATGTTATTCATGGGTGCTGGTGGTATTATTATTGCCTTACACCACGAACAAAATATCTTTAAAATTGCACAACATAGAGCACAACTTCCGATTATTAAGTTTACATTCTTAATTGGTGTTATTGCTATTGCTGGTATCCCACCATTTTCAGGTTTCTTCTCTAAAGATGCAATTTTAGCTGCAGCTTTCCAAGAGGGTGAATACTTAATTTGGGGAATTGGAATGTTTACTGCATTCTTAACAGCATTCTATATGTTTAGACTTTACTTTGTTATATTTGTTGCACCAAATAAAGAAACAGTTCCTTATGTTTACACATCAAAAACAATTACTTTCCCTCTATTAGTTTTAGCAGTTGGAGCAGTATTTGCAGGGTTCTTAAACTTCCCAGCTATTTTTGGTGGTTCACATTTAGTTGATACTTGGTTAGCACAAACTAACTCTATAAAAATTCATATGTCTCATACAACTGAGTACATTTTAATGGCTGCATCTATTTTAGTAGCAGCGACAGGTATTTTTGTTGCATACAAAAAATACGCAAACTTTGATGTTTACAAACCAGAAGATGAAAAAGGTATTATTGCTAACAAATTCTATGTAGATGAATTCTATGACTTAGTATTTGTTCAATTCTCTAAAAAAATATCATCTTTCATTGATAAAATCTTAGATTCTAAAATCATTGATGGATTTATCATGTCAACTTGTGAACAATTTGTTCAGTTTGGTAAAAAAGTTGCAACTATTCAAAATGCTAATGTAAGATTTTATGCTGCGTTCATGCTTGTAGGTATGAGTGCTGTGTTTATCTATTTATATATTTCTTTAGGATTGTAATATGAGTGCAGATATTTTATCGTTTATTATATTTTTACCAGCAGTAGTAGCATTTGGTTTAATGATTACTACTAAGCATGTAGAAACAGTTAGAAACATTGCATTTTTAACAACAACAGTTATCTTAGCACTTGTATTAAAACTTTATATTGAGTTTGAACCAAGTGCAGGTATGCAGTTCGTTACAAATGTTCCATGGATTGCCTCTTATGGTATTAACTACTACATTGGTGTTGATGGTTTCTCTTTAACTATTTTAATGATGATTGCTATTTTAATTCCTACAGCATATCTTCTATTATGGGAAGGTAGAACTAAAGGTTACTGGATTAATATGCTATTAGTACAAGCAGGTGTTACTGGTTCACTATTAGCATTAGATGTAATTTTATTCTACTTCTTCTGGGAAGTTATGTTATTACCAGTATTCTTAATGATTGGTATTTATGGATTTGGAGATAAAGTATTCACAACAATTAAAGTAACAGTATATACTATGCTTGGTTCACTTTTAATGTTTGTTGCAATGCTTTACCTAGGAGTTACATATCATGCTGAATTTGGTTCTTGGTCATTTCAATATGATTCATTAACTCAAATTACATCATTATCATATAACGAAAAGATTTGGTTATTTTTAGCATTCCTTTCTGCGTTTGCTATTAAGATTCCAATTTTCCCATTACATACGTGGATTATGGAAACATATAAAAATGCTCCTACTGGTGCAGTATTCTTATTATCATCAATCATGGCAAAACTAGGTGTTTATGCAATCGTTAGATTCTTAATTCCTATTTTCCCAGAGATTTATGTTGAATTCTCATCATGGTTTGTATTTATTGGTTTATTTGGTCTTGTTTACTTTGGTGTTGCGGCACTAATGCAAGATGATATTAAAAGAATGTTCGCATACTCTTCTGCATCACACTTAAGTTTCATTGCAGCAGGTATCTTCTCATTAAATGCCTTTGGTATTAATGGTGCTTTATATTTAATCATTGCTCACGCAATTGCAACTGGTGCACTATTCTTACTTGTTGGTATTATCCATGATGAAACAGGATATAAAACAATTAAAGATTTAGGTGGTTTAGCAAAACAGTCTCCAATCTTTACAACTATCTTTGCAATTATGTTATTTGCAAACGTAGGACTTCCTGGAACAAATGGTTTCGTATCAGAGTTATTAATTATCTTTGGTATTTACGAATTTAACCATACACTAGGATATATTTCAGCTCTTACAGTTATTATTGGTGCTTCATATATGTTATGGATGTTCCAAAGAGCAATTTTACAAGATAGAGAAGGTGAAGCTCTTAAATTCAGAGATTTAAAAATCAAAGAGATTGTTGGTTTAGCTCCATGGGTTATTCTTGTATTCTTAATGGGTATTTACCCTGATATTTTCATTGATAAGTTTGAGCCAACTGTAACTCACTACTTAAATGACATTTTACATATTGGAGCAGCAAAATGAATGAATTAATACACATATTACCAGTTTCATTAATTTTACTATCAGCTGTTGGTGTAATGTTTATGAGTATGTACGAAGAAAAGTTTAATACGAAACAATACATCACTGTTTCGTCGGTTTTATTAATTATTGCATTAATTTTAAGCTTAATTCCATTAGGTGATTCATTTGCATTAAGACCGTACAATAATATTTTCAATGATGTTTTAATTTTTGACTCGTTCTCAAACTTCTTTAACATCTTACTTATTTTAGGTACATTATTAACACTATTAATTGGTGAAAACTATTTCAGATCAAAAGAGTATTTTAAAGGTGAGTTCTTCTCAATCCTTTTATTTGCTCTATTTGGTATGATGTTATTAGCAAATGCTAACGAACTTGTAACTGCATTTATCGCACTTGAAATTGCTTCATTTGCTGTATATGTTATGGTTGGTTATAACAGTGAAGATAGCAAAAGGGTTGAAGCAATTTTCAAATACTTAGTATTAGGTTCTTTCATTGGAGCATTCTACTTATTAGGTGTTGTTTTAGTTTATGGTGCAACTGCTACTACAAACTTAACAGAAATTGCAGCATATATTTCAGCTCACTCAAATGAAGATATGGCTTTATTATACATTGGTTTAACGCTAATTTTATTTACATTCCTATTTAAAATTGCAGCCTTCCCATTCCAATCTTGGGTACTAGATGTATATAGAGGTGCGCCAATGATTATTACTGCATATATGGCATCTACATTTAAAATTGCTATATTCTCTTTCTTCTTAAGAGCAGTATTACAAGATATCGCACCAATGATTGACTTCTGGGATTCAATCATGTATGTTATTATTATCTTTACACTTGTATTTGGTACATGGCTTGCAATTACACAAAATATTGTTAAAAGAATGCTTGCAGCATCTTCGATTGTACACACAGGTTATTTATTATTAGCATTTATTGCTCTTGGACAAAACATTCATGCAGCATATGCAACAGTATTCTATCTAATTGCTTACCTTTTATCTGCACTTGGGTCATTTGGTATCATCTCTCATATTATCTCTGAAACTAAAGTAAGAGTTACATACGATGATTTCAAAGGTTTAGCAAAAGAAAGACCATATTTAGCAGCAATGATGACTATCTTCTTATTCTCACTTGCTGGTATTCCTTCAACAATTGGTTTCATCGGTAAATTCTATGTATTTACAGAAGCTATTAATGCAGGATATATTTTATTAGCAGTACTTGCAATTGTTGCAACATTTATTTCAGTTTACTACTACTTTAAACTTATTGCAATGATGTACTTCTACCCTACTAAAGAAGAGTGTATGGACAATGACTTCAACGATAAAAGAGTATCTACTTATGCAATCGCATTCTTAGCTATTATTACTATTGTTGGTGGTATTGGTTCAGCAATTGTGTTCTTTATTCCAGCATTGAATATCGATACACTGATTGAAATGACGCAAATTGCGATTCAATCATTATTTATTAAATCATGATGTGTTAATAGGTAACATACTCGTATGATTTTTTAAAATTCTACTTCTTTCAACAAAAAAATGAAAAGCCCTAGAAATAGGGCTTTTTTATTTCTACCCCATATATTTTGCACAATAATTGTACATTCCAAACAACTACGCTGTAGCCCACTATAAGGACATTTTCGCTATTATAATGCTATTCATATAAAATCAAAATCACTAGAAAGGATGTCAAATGAGTGACCTAATAGAAGGTTATTTAGGGAAGACTGTAGAGAGAAAGAAAAGTAGAGTACCAGCAAAACTTGACTATGTTCAAAGTGCAACTGGACTTTTCCTTGGTCTTTTTATGTGGGGACATATGTTACTTGTGTCTTCTATTTTAATTAGTAAAGACTTTATGTACTCTGTAACTAAATTTTTAGAGGCTAGCTTCATAATTGAGGGAGGAAGCCCAATTTTAGTTTCAATTGCTGCATTTGTAATATTTGTAGTATTTATTACACACGCTGCTTTAGGTATGAGAAAGTTACCAGGTAACTTCAAACAATACCAAGTTATGAAAGCTCACGCTGATAACATGGGACATGAAGATACTAAGCTTTGGTTTATCCAAGCATTTACTGGTTTTGCAATGTTCTTCTTAGGTTCTGTACACTTATATATCATTATGACACACTCTGCAGAGATTGGTCCTTATGCATCTGCGGATAGAGTATGGTCAGAGTGGATGTGGCCATTATATATCTTACTATTATTAGCTGTTGAATTCCATGGAACAATTGGATTATATAGATTAGCTGTTAAATGGGGATGGTTCGATGGTGATGACCCAAGAGCAACTAGAAAAAAACTAAAAGCATGGAAAAAATCATTAACATGGTTCTTCTTAATTTTAGGATTTGCTACACTTGCAGCATACATGAAAATAGGTTATGAAAATGCACAAGCTGGAAAAGTTGGAGAAAGATATGTTCCAACTGCACAAGTTATGCAATTAGATAATACAGGGAGGCTAGCATAATATGAAAATTAATTACTGTGATTCATTAGTTATTGGTGGAGGATTAGCTGGACTTAGAGCTGCTGTTGCTGCACAAAAAAAGGGATTAAGTACTATCGTTTTATCATTAGTTCCTGTTAAAAGATCTCATAGTGCTGCTGCTCAAGGTGGTATGCAAGCTTCTTTAGGTAACTCAAAGATGTCTGATGGAGATAATGAAGATTTACACTTTGCAGATACTGTAAAAGGTTCTGACTGGGGATGTGATCAAACTGTTGCAAGAATGTTCGTACATACTGCACCAAAAGCAATTAGAGAATTAGCATCATGGGGTGTGCCTTGGACTAGAGTTAAAGCAGGTTCAAGAGAAGCTATTATTAATGCTAAGAAAACAACTATTACTGAAGAAGAAGAGAGACATGGATTAATCCACTCAAGAGACTTTGGTGGTACTAAGAAATGGAGAACATGTTATACAGCTGATGCAACAGGACATACAATGTTATTTGGTGTTGCAAATGAAGCTTTAAAACATGATGTTGACATTAGAGATAGAAAAGAAGCATTATCATTAATCCACGAAGATGGAAGATGTTATGGTGCTATCGTTAGAGATTTAATTACTGGTGAATTAGAAGCTTATGTTGCAAAGGGAACTTGTATTGCAACTGGTGGATATGGAAGAGTATTTAGACAAACAACAAATGCTGTAATTTGTGAAGGTACAGGTGCTGCTATTGCACTTGAAACTGGTATTGCAACACTTTCTAATATGGAAGCTGTACAATTCCACCCAACTCCAATTGTTCCATCTGGTATTTTATTAACAGAAGGATGTAGAGGTGACGGTGGTATCCTAAGAGATGTTGACGGTCACAGATTTATGCCTGATTATGAGCCAGAGAAAAAAGAGCTTGCATCAAGAGACGTTGTTTCTAGAAGAATGATTGAGCACATTAGAAATGGTAAAGGTGTACCTTCTCCATATGGTTATCACGTATGGTTAGATATTTCTATTCTTGGTAGAGAGCACATTGAAAAGAACTTAAGAGATGTACAAGAAATTTGTCAAATCTTTAATGGTATTGATCCAGCTGACGAAGGTAAAAAAGGTTGGGCTCCAGTACTTCCAATGCAACACTACTCAATGGGTGGAATTAGAACTAAACCAACTGGTGAGTCTACTAGATTATCTGGTTTATTTGCTTGTGGTGAAGCTTCTTGTTGGGATATGCATGGATTCAACAGACTTGGTGGAAACTCAGTATCTGAAACAGTTGTTGCTGGTATGATTATTGGTAACTACTTTGCTGATTACTGTTTAGCTAATGATGTTACAATCCCTACAGCTACAGTTCAAAAATTCTTAGATGCACAAGATGCATACTTAGATGAAATTTTAGCTTACTCTGGAAATGAAGACATCTTCAAAATTAAAAGAAGAATGCAAGAATTAATGGATGAGAAAGTTGGTATCTTTAGATCTGGTGAGCCTTTAGCAGAAGCTGTTGAAGAGTTAAAAGATTTATTAGTTAAAACTAAACAAATCACTGTTAAATCTAAAGAAAGAGCTGGTAACCCAGAACTTGAAGAAGCATATAGAGTTCCAAAAATGTTAAAAGTTGCATTATGTGTAGCTAAAGGTGCAAGAGATAGAACTGAGTCTAGAGGTGCACACTATAGAGAAGATTATCTAAAAAGAGATGATGCTAACTGGATGAACAGAACTTTATGTACTTGGCCAAATCCAAATGATATTGAGCCTACAATTGAGTATGCTGACTTAGATATTATGACAATGGAAATGCCTCCAGCATTTAGAGGTTATGGTGCTAAGGGTATGATTATTGAAAATGAACTTTCTGCAAAAAGACAAGATGAAGTTGACTCAGTAAGAGAAAAACTTGAAGCAGAAGGTAAAGATAGACATGAAATTCAAGACGCATTAATGCCATTTGAATTACCTATGAACTATAAAGAGAAAAACGAAAGATTAGGAGATAAATAATGAGCGTTGAAAAAGGTAGAGAAATAACTATATCAGTTCTTAAATTTAATCCAAGAAGTAAGGTTTCTAAACCTCACTTCGTAGATTATAAATTAGAAGAGACTCCAGGAATGACTCTTTTTATTGCTCTTACTAAAATTAGAGAAGAGTTAGACCCAGATTTATCTTTTGACTTCGTATGTAGAGCTGGTATTTGTGGTTCTTGTGGTATGGTAGTAAATGGTAAACCTGCACTTGCTTGTAGAACACTTACTGCTAACTACCCAAGTGGATCACTTAAATTAATGCCAATGCCAGCATTCGAACTTATCAAAGATTTATCAGTTAATACTGGTAAATGGATGGATGGTATGTCTAAGAGAGTTAAATCTTGGATTGTTGATAATGGTGAAGAGACTGATATTTCTAAAATGGAAGAAAGAATCGACCCAGATGTAGCAAATGAAACTTTTGAACTTGATAGATGTATTGAGTGTGGTATTTGTGTTGCATCTTGTGGTACTATGCTTATGAGACCAAACTTCGTTGGACCTGTTGGATTAAACAGAGTTGCTAGATTTGAAGTTGACCCTCATGATAAGAGAACTGCAGAAGATTTCTATGAACTAATTGGTGATGATGATGGTATCTTTGGTTGTATGTCATTAATGGCTTGTGAAGACCACTGTCCAAAACACTTACCACTACAAAATAAAATTGCTTACTTAAGAAGAAAACTAGTAGCACTAAGATAATAAAAAGAGGGTCTTCCCTCTTTTTGATCCCCATATAAAAAGTTAATTATTCGTTGGAGTAATTAACTTTTTATATTTTAGGAGATATGCATGGGATTAGCAAATGATTACTTCTTACTTTATCATGGGAAACATATAGAGCAAACAACTACTTTTGGAACCATTGATAACAAAAGCCAAGATGATTTTTTTGATATTACGGCTTTAGTACTTTGTGCTACTAGAAAAGATTATGAAAAATATATTTCACTAGATAGTTTTAATGAACTTGTTGCAAAAGTTACAAACAAAGAAGTTAAAACTTTAGATGACATCTACCAATTACAACACTGCTTACTTGATTCACTTAAAGTAGATACAAAAAATGTTCACCTAGAAAAACTACATAGAGCATTTGAATATTTAAAAGATGAAAATATTATTGAAAAATCTTCTTGTAAAATTTTAATTTCACTTTTTGACCCAGAAGAACTAACTGTTAATAAAGAGATTGATAATTTAGATGACTCTTCAGAAAAAGAAAAAATCCCATTTAAAGAAGCTAAATCTATTTTAGAAAATACAATTGGTGATTTAAAAAAGCTATTTAAAACTGATGACTTTATAAATGAGTTAAGTGGTACACAAGACTACTTAGGGAATCAAAAATTCTCTATAGGAATTACTGGTGTAATGAATGCTGGTAAATCTACAATGCTTAATGCTCTTATGGGACAAGAGATTCTTGGAAGTGCAGTTGTTCCTGAAACAGCAAACTTAACTATTGTAAAACATGGAAAACCAGAAGCAAATGTATTTTATTGGAATAAAAATGAGTGGGATAGAATTGAATCATCAGCTCAACAAATAGAATCAATTGCAGATTTTGTAAAAGAGACAAAGTCTATTTTCAAAGATGAGTTAGATAATTTAATCAAAGAAGAATCAGTAAGTGAAAAAGTTGATATTAATAATCTTGCAAAATTCACATCAGCAGAAGCTAGTGGTAAAAAATGTAATCTTGTAAAATATGTAGAGTTAAAATCAGACTTAGACTTTTTAAAAGAAGGTATTGAAATTGTTGATACTCCAGGATTAGATGACCCAGTTATTCAAAGGGAAGAGATTACAAAAGAGTATTTATCTCAATGTGACTTAATGCTTCACCTTATGAACGTATCTCAAAGTGCTACTTTAAAAGATGTTGAGTTTATTATTGATGCACTACTTTACCAAAATGTTACAAAACTATTAGTTGTAATAACAAGAGCTGATACAGTTTCTAAAGAACAACTTGAAGAAGTTATTAACTACACAAAAACTTCTATTGAGAATCAACTAAGAGCTCAAAATAAAGATAGTAAGCTAGACTATATTTTAAATAGTATTAAATTTATTCCTATCTCAGGGAAAATGGCTCTACTTCATAGAACAGGAAGAGCACAAGAAGCAATAGATGCTGGTTATAATATTGAAGATACTGGTATTTTAGAGATTGAAAATTATCTGCATGAAACACTATTTGGAACTGGTTCAAATAAATCAGAACTTATTATAAAAAGTGCTAAATCACAAGTTCAAAAAACAATAGAAAAAGAGATTAAATCTTTTAATTATGAACTAGTATTACTTTCAAAATCAAAAGAAGAACTTGAAGCTGACCTAGAAGAGTTTAATCAGAAAAAAGACACAAATAAAAGAATATTTACAAGTTTAAAAGAGGATATATCTTTATATAAAAATGATGCAAAATCATATTTAGAAACTTTAGAAACTTTTTTAAATACTGAACTAATAGAGCTTCAAAATGTAATTAGACAAAGAGTCTACAATGATGTTAAATACTCTTTTGAAAAGACTAAAAAAAGACCTCCAAGTTCAAGGGTGAAAACAATAGTTGAAACTGCAATTAAAGATGGGATTATTGATATTATCAGAGATTATAGATATAAATTTATCAAAAAATCTCAAAGTATTGGTGAAGTTTGTGAGCAAAAATATCAAGACTTAGGTTTTGTAATTGGTCACAAAAATGATAACTTTGATGCAAGAGGCTTTTTCCAAGATGACTTTAAAGCTGGTTTTTTAACTTCTTCAAATGAAGTTTTAGTTTCAAAAATCACAAATGAAGTTTCAAAAAGTAAAGCAAATAAATTAAATGACTTAAACAGTAGTATTGAATCATTTATAAAAGAAGAGTTTTCTTCAATTGAAACAAATATTCTTCATAAAGCAAAAGATGTATCTCAAACACTAATTGAGAACTTCTTTGCACAAATTGAAGAACCTCTAAAAGTATTTGAACACAAATTAAAAAAAGATGAAAAATCACTTCAAGATAGAATTGCTAACTTTGAAGAGAATGAAGCTAATAAAGATGAATTAACAATTGAAATTCACAAGAAAATCAAAAAGCTAGATGCTATAAACAAAGGACTTAAATAATGAGTATATTAAGTAGTTTTGTAAAAGAGTTCAATGATACATATAATAAATCAGTTGAGATTGAATATGAAGAAGGTCTAGTTGGTGATATAAAAAAAGTTAAAGATAGACTTTTAGATGAAAAGTTTCACCCGTCTATTCAATTAAAAAGTATTTTAGATAAGCAAATTAGAAGATCAAGATATCCAATGGAAGTTGCTATTACTGGACAATTCTCTTCTGGTAAATCAACATTTTTAAATGCCCTACTTTCAAGAAATATTTTACCTACAGGTATCACTCCTGTTACTTCTAAAGTAAACTTTATTAATTATGGTGATGAGTATAAATTAAAAATCACTTACTACTCAGGAGCTCATGAATATGCTCCTATTGAGTCAATTGCAGACTTTACAGACCAAAGACAACATGAAATGGCAGATATCAAATATCTAACTCTTTATGCTCCAATGGATATCTTAAAAGACATCTCTTTTGTTGATACTCCAGGTCTAAACTCTCAATCTCAAAGTGATACAGATACCACAAGAAGAGTATTAAGAGATGTTGGTGGAATTATTTGGCTTACACTTATTGATAATGCAGGGAAAATGTCTGAAGCAGAAGTACTTGAAGAGTATATGGAGCACTTTAAAAATAAATCTCTTTGTGTACTTAATCAAAAAGATAAATTTAGCCAAGAGCAAATTGAAACTACGACAAACTATATTAAAGATAAATTCTCTAAATACTTTGCACAAGTTACTCCAATCTCAGCTAAAATGGCACTTGAATCAAGAGCTGCACACAAAGATATTTTAGTAGAAACACAACAAGAAAAGCTAATAGAAAACTTCAAAAAAGACTTAAAAGAGAGCCGAATTCAAACTCTAAAAAGCTTTGAAGAAGAGTTTAACAAATACCAAGAAGCTATTGATAAAATCAATGCTGTTGATAATACAGATAATACAAAACTACTTGAAGAATCAAATATTCAAGAGGTTCTTGATTTTATTGAAAATACTATTAGACCCCAAGCAGCTGAAGCTAAAGAGTATGCTATTAAAAAAGATTTAAAAGGTATCTGCGATATTTTAGTAAAAGAGTATGAGACTATTATTGGTGTTTATGACTCTTTATGTGAGATTTTAAAAGAAGCAGAAACTGATATTCTTGATGCCTTTGAAAACATTCATAAAACTTATTCAAAAGAGTTATTTACAATCTACAACTCACTTGAATCAATTATGGAAAAAATGGCCCATGAAACATTTAAAAATATCAAAAAACAAAAAGCATATAGATATGAAGAAAAAGGTGGTTTTTTAAATAAAGACTCCTTTGAAAAAATTGAGTATGAAACATATTGGATTGATAGTGATAATGTTTATAAAAACCTTTTCTATGATGACCAAACAATTGATAAAATGTTTAAAAGAGCAATCAAACAGTTAAAAGAAGTTGAGTTAGCAAGTGATGAAGCATTTAGAAATGTTTATAGAGAGATTAAACAAAGAATTCATAGATGGCAAGAACCATATGAACTTATAAAAAAGCATAGAGAGATTGCTTCAGACTCAGAGTTTTCAACAACTAGACACTTTGCAGCTAAAGTTTATGAAAATGTATTAAGGTCTTTCCACCGTGCAATTTTAGAAAATATTTCAGCTTTAAGAAAAAAATTCGCATACTTTAATGGAGCTTTATCTTACTCATATATTCAAACTACACAAGCTACAATTGCACACTTTGAACAGCAAATTGCAGAATCAGTTGCTTTATATGAAAAAGAACCTGCAAGATTTAATGTATATCATCCAAGGGAAGATGAAATTCTTACAAAACTAAAAGCAAATTTTGGATTTGAAAAAATTGAAGATTTCTTAACTTCAAAAAGAAACTATCTTTATAAAATCATCCAATATTCAAAAAATCAATATTTAGAAATCAATGAAGATAGAATTGAGTTCGTAAGCTCTAAAAAAGCCAATTACTTAAACAAGATAGAAGACCTTAAAAGCATTAAAGGTGAGATTTAATATCTCATCTTTTTAGGCTTTTTCCTCCAAAGAATTATAATACTACTCTAATCTCTTTCTTTAAACTTATTATAATAATACAGAAACGATTGTGTCGAATATTCGCACTTATAAAAAAAAATGTGAAACTTAAGAAATAATCATAATGATTAACAACTGTTTAAATCAAAATGTGGGAAACTTTCATAAATATTTAATTAAAAAAATTGGAGATAAGATGAACGCATCAGATTTATTTATTAAGGCGTTAGAAAATGAAGGTGTTGAGTACATATTTGGTATTCCTGGAGAAGAGAATCTAGACTTACTAGAAGCACTAAGAAAATCAGACAAAATCAAATTAATCTTAACTAGACACGAGCAAGGTGCAGGTTTCATGGCTGCTACTTATGGTAGATTAACTGGAAAAGTTGGTGTATGTGTATCAACTTTAGGGCCTGGTGCTACTAACTTCGCTACTGCTGCTGCATATGCACAATTAGGTGCTATGCCAATGCTTATGATTACTGGTCAAAAACCAATTAAAAAATCTAAGCAAGGTAGATTCCAAATTATTGATATCGTTAGAATGATGAGACCAATGACAAAATATGCTAAGCAAATTGTTAATGGTAACAATGTTCCTTCAGTTGTAAGAGAAGCATTTAAAATTGCAACTACTGAAAGACCAGGTGCAGTTCACATTGAGTTCCCTGAAGATATTTCTGCTGAAGAAGATATTGATGATAACATCTATCCAGTTCAAGAGTTCCAATACCCAACTGCTCATAAAAAAGCTATTGCTGACGCAGTTAAAATGATTGAAAAAGCAAAAAGACCATTATTATGTATTGGTAATGCTGCAAATAGAGATGAAATTTCTACTGCATTAACTGAATTCGTTAATGAAACTGGAATTCCTTTCTTCTCTACTCAAATGGGTAAAGGTGTTGTTGATGAAAACCACAAATTATGTTTATCAACTGCTGCATTATCTAAAGATGACTTTATTCACTGTGCAATTGAAAGAGCTGACTTAATTATCAATGTTGGTCATGATGTAATTGAAAAGCCACCATTCTTTATGGAAAATGAAGAAGGAGCTACTAAAGTATTACACGTAAACTTCTTCCCATCAGAAGTAGATGATACTTATTTCCCACAATTAGATGTTGTTGGTGATATCTCATCAAGTATAGAAAAAATCACAAATGCTATTTCTAAACAAGAGCACTGGGACTTTGATTACTATGTAAGATTAGCAGATGAAATCAGAAATAGACTTTCTAAATACTTTGGTGATACAAGATTCCCAATCTTACCACAAAGAGCAGTTAGAACTATTAGACAAACTTTAACAAGTGATGATGATATCGTAACACTTGACAATGGTGTTTATAAAATCTGGTTTGCAAGAAACTATAGATGTGCTAAGCCTAACACTCTATTATTAGATAATGCTCTTGCTACTATGGGTGCTGGACTTCCTTCTGGTATGGCAGCTAAAATGGTAAATCCTGATTCTAAAGTTGTTGCAGTTTGTGGTGATGGTGGATTCATGATGAATGACCAAGAGATGGAAACAGCTGTAAGACTTGGACTTGATTTAACTGTAATTATTCTAAATGACAACGCATATGGAATGATTAAATGGAAACAAACAGGTATGGGATTCGATACTTTCGGACTTGATTTAGGTAACCCTGATTTTGTTAAATTTGCAGAATCATTTGGTGCTAAAGGTTATAGACCAGAATCTTGTGAAGAGTTTGAAGAAACATTAGAAAAATGTGTAAACTCTAAAGGTGTACACTTAATCGACTTAGCAGTTGATTATTCATTAAATCATTCAATTTTAAATGACTTATTAGCAAATAAAACTTGTATGGTATAATACAAACAAAACCAAAGTAAAGGATATAAATGAGTACAATTGAAGTAACATCACCATTTGACGGAAAAGTAGTTGGAACTGTACCTTTTACAAGTGTAGAAGGTGTAGAAAAAGCAATCGACGTTGCATATGATAAATTTTTAGACGTTGATAACTGGCTTCCAAAGTATAAGAGAATTGAAATCTTAGAAAACCTAATGGAAATCATGTCTTCACAAGTAGAAGAATTAACTATTCTTTGTGCTTCTGAAGGTGGAAAACCATACATGGACTCTAAAGTTGAGATTCAAAGAGCTATCAATGGTGTAAAAATTGCAATTGAGCAACTTGCAGTTCAAGAAGGTCAAGAAATTGCTATGGGTCACACTGCATCAAGTGCAAACAGAATGGCTTATACAATGAAAGAACCTATTGGTGTAGTTGCTGCAATTTCAGCATTCAACCACCCATTTAACTTAGCAGTTCACCAAGTAATTCCAGCACTAGCTGTTGGATGCCCTGTAATTATCAGACCTGCAACTCAAACTCCAATGTCAGCAGTTAGATTAGTAGAATTACTAAAAGAAGCTGGTCTTCCTGATGGTTGGGCACAAGCTGTAGTTTGTGATAGACAAGGAGGAGAATTATTAGTTACTTCTCCTAAAACTGCATTCTTTACATTTATTGGTTCAGGACCTGTTGGTTGGTACTTAAACTCTAAGTCAAGCCCAGGAACTAGAGCTGCATTAGAGCATGGTGGAGTTGCACCAGTTATCGTTGAGCCAGATGCAGATATCGATGCTATGATTCCAGACTTAGGAAAAGGTGGTTTCTACCACGCTGGTCAAGTTTGTGTATCAGTACAAAGAGTTTATGTACATGAATCAATTGTTGATGAAGTAGCTTCAAAATTAACTGACTATGCTTCTAAATTAGTTGTAGGTGATCAATTAGACCCTAAAACTGAAGTTGGTCCACTTATTAATAACAACGAAGTAAATAGAGTTGAAGAGTGGGTTAATGAAGCAGTAGAAAAAGGTGGAAAAATTTTAACTGGTGGTAAAAGAATCTCTGATTCTTGTTATGAGCCAACAGTAATTTTAAACCCTGCTGATGATGCTTTAGTATCTACTAAAGAAGTATTTGGACCAGTAGTAATTGTTTACTCTTACTCAAATATTGATGAAGCAATTGCAAGAGCAAACTCTCTTGATGTTTCATTCCAAGCAGCAGTATTTACTAAAAATATTGATACAGCTTTAAAAGCAGTTAAAAGATTAAATGGTACTACTGTAATGGTAAATGACCACACTGCATTTAGAGTTGACTGGATGCCATTTGGTGGTGCAAAAACTTCAGGACTTGGATTAGGTGGAATTCCTGATTCTATGAATGAAATGCAAAACCAAAAAATGATGGTTATTAAATCACCAGTATTATAATCATTAGTATTTAAAAGAGGAAATCCTCTTTTAAATATAAATTCTCTCTTTCTTTTTTACAATATGCACTTTACTTTCTAATTCATCATTTATTTTTTCTTTGAATATTTTCAGTTTTTGTTCATCACCATGAATTAAATAAATACAATAAATATCTTCTAAATTTTTTACAAAATTAATTAAATCACTTTGGTCTGCATGAGCAGAAAAGCCATTTATAATCTCAATATCTGCTTTTACATCAATATAAGAGTCATCTATTTTAATAGTTTTATTGTACATTGTAGATATTTTATTTCCTAAAGTTCCAGGAACTTGAAAGCCTACAAAGATTACTTTATTTAATGGATTTTGCAAATATCTTACTAAATGATATTTTATTCTTCCACCTTCACACATCCCAGAACCTGCAATTATTATCTTAGGAGCTGCAACTTCATTTATAGCAATTGATTCTTCTTTTAATGAAGTAGTAATTAACTCTTTAAAATTAAATGGGTCTTGACCAGCTTCGAAGACTGCTTTTATTTCATCATTCATTAAGTGTGGAAACTTCTTAAATACCTTAGTAACATTTATTGCAAGTGGAGCATCTAAGTAAACAGGAATATTTGATAATAATCCCTCTTCACTCATCTGCTTTAATAAGTACAATATCTCTTGAGTTCTTTCTAAAGCAAAAGAAGGAAGAAGTACAACCCCACCTTTTTTTATAGTATTTAAAATATTCTCTTTAAAACTATTTATTGAGATAGTTAAATCCTCATGAAGTCTATCCCCATAAGTTGATTCTAAAAATATATAATTACCTTTTTCCCAAGCTTGTAAAGGTGAAGTTATTATTCTTGAATGTTGTCCTAAATCCCCGGAGAAAATAGCACTCTTATCCATACCATCTTCTTTATACTCAATTTTTAAACTAGCTGAACCTAAGATATGCCCTGCATTTTTAAAAGAGATTTTTATATCATCAGTTAAATTCATGCTCTCACCATACTCTAAAAAAGTTCCAAAAAATTTTAAAGTTGGTTCTACGTCATTTTCATTATAAATTGGATTTTTACTCTCTTGAATAATTCCAGCTGCATTTGCTAGCATCAATTTTGCTATTTCATAAGTTGCTTTTGTAGAAATGATTTTTTTACTAAAACCTTCTTTTACAAGTAATGGCAACCTTCCTATATGATCTAAATGTGCATGGGTAACAATTACATAATCTATTTCACTAGGGTCAAAAGGAAACTCTTCTATATTTAACTCTTCATCTCTACCTTGAAAAAGTCCACAATCAACCAAAATCTTTAAATATCCTATTTCAAGAAGATGACAAGAACCTGTTACTCCTTGAGCTGCACCAAATGATGAATAATAAGCCATAAAAATCCTTTATATTTATAAATATGATACTATCAATTGCATTGATTTTTGGTTAGATATTATTGAGCTTAAGCACTATTACAACATAGTTTTGATATAAGTTTTTATTTTAAAACATTTTATAAGATTAAATAATAGGTTCCTAATAAAAGTGGAACCACTTTAAAAGGAACTTTATGAATCTTCATGAATATCAAGCAAAAAACCTTTACAGAAAATATGATATTCCAACTACAAAAGGGAAACTACTTACTCACCCTTCACAATTAGATGATATTTTAAGAACTATTGGTGAAGACAGATGGGTAATTAAAGCCCAAGTTCACGCAGGTGGAAGAGGAAAAGCTGGCGGAGTTGTTGTTGCTGAATCAAAAACAGAAGCAAATGACGAAGTTAGAAGATTACTTGGAAGTAGATTAGTAACTCACCAAACAACAAAAGAGGGGCAAGCAGTAAACTCTATTTTTATTGAAGAGCCTTGTGAGGTTGTAGATGAAATATATCTAGCTTTTGCAGTTGATAGAACTACTCAAAGAATTATGATTATCACTTCAAGTGAAGGTGGTATGGAAATCGAAGAAGTAGCAGAAAAATCACCTGAAAAAATTTTAAGAAATCCTATTAACCCAGTTGTAGGAATTATGCCTGCTCAGTGTAGACAAATTTGTGATGACTTAAAACTTGATAGAACTCTTTCTGCACAAATGATTGATTTAATGCAAAAAATGTATAAAATGTTTATTGAAAATGACTTATCACTTGTAGAAGTAAATCCTTTAGTTGTTACAAAACAAGGTTACTTAGTATGTCTTGATGGAAAGATTCAAGTAGATAACTCAGCTCTTTACAGACAGCCTAAAATGAATGAGATTAGAGATGAATCTCAAGAAGACGCTAGAGAATTAAAAGCAGAAAAACTAGACCTTAACTATGTAAGCTTAGATGGAAACATTGGTTGTATGGTAAATGGTGCAGGTCTTGCAATGGCTACTATGGATTTAATTAAAACTCACGGTGGAGATCCTGCAAACTTCTTAGATGTAGGTGGAAGTGTAAATGAAGGTAGAGTTATTGAAGCCTTTGAAATTATTCTTTCAGATGAAAAAGTAGATGGTATTTTAGTAAATATCTTTGGTGGTATTGTAAGATGTGACATCATAGCTTCAGGTATTATAGCAGCTGCTCAAAAAATGGAAATAACAGTACCTATTGTAGTAAGACTTGAAGGAACTAATGCTAAAGAGGGATTAGAACTAATCAAAAACTCTGACATTGAAATTTATGAAGAAGCGGACTTAGATAAAGCTGCACAAAAAATTATTGAACTAGCACAAGGGGCGAACTAATGGCAATTTTAATTGATAAAAATACAAAAGTATTAGTTCAAGGTCTAACAGGTGCACAAGCAAGTTTCCATACAGGACGTGCAATTGCATATGGAACAACAGTAGTTAGTGGTGTAGTTCCAGGTAAAAGAGGACAAACTCACTTAGACTTACCAATTTATAACACAGTAGAGTGTGCTAAAAGATTAACAGGAGCAAATGCTTCTATTATCTATGTTCCAGCTCCATTTTGTAAAGATGCGATTATTGAAGCAAGTGAAAATGGTATTGAAACAATTGTTTGTATCACAGAAGGTATTCCAACAATTGATATGCTTGATGTAAAAGCAGCAGTTGATTTAAATGGTTCAACTCTTATTGGTCCAAACTGCCCAGGAATTATCACTCCAGGTCAATGTAAAATGGGAATTATGCCAGAATCAATTCATAAGCCAGGAAGTGTTGGAATTGTATCTAGGTCTGGTACTTTAACATATGAAGCAGTTAATCAATCTACAAATGCAGGATTTGGTCAAAGTACTTGTGTAGGTATTGGTGGAGATCCTGTTCCAGGAAGTGACTTTATTGATATCTTACAAAGATTTGAAAATGACCCAGAGACTAAAGCAATTGTAATGATTGGTGAAATTGGTGGAGCTAAAGAAGAAGCTGCTGCTGAGTTTATCAAATCAAATATTACAAAACCTGTTGTTTCTTATATCGCAGGAGTTACCGCTCCAAAGGGTAAAAGAATGGGACACGCAGGAGCAATTATTGATGGAAGTAAAGGAACAGCAGATGAGAAATATGCAGCTTTAGAAAGAGCTGGCGTTACTACTGTTAGAACTATTACTTCTATAGGTGAAGCCCTAAAGGCTGTTCACCCATAAAATATTTAAGTCTTAGTAACTTAATGTTGTAAAATCATCATTTAAAAGTTGTGCTGCAACTTTTGGTGGTTTTGCAACAGTGATTCCTTTTATTAATACAGATTCATCTTTCCCTGCATTTGGTAAATATAAAGGACAAACTTCTACTTTCGCACCTTTTTTCATGATAGCTTTCATCATCATTTTTGGACTTTTATTCATAGGCTTTAAAATTTCACTTTTCATACCCTTAACAGCTAAATCCCCTGCACTTGAACAAAGAGTCATATTTACTTCTTTTCCTTGCTTTAAAGTCATCATAGATAAAGCCATTGCCATTTGTTGAGTTTGTGCATCTGAAGCAGTTAAAACAACATTTAATCCTTTTTTATCACTTGCAAAAGAGTTTGTTACAAGTAATGATAAACAAATACCTACTAATAAAACTAGTTTTTTCATCATTTCTCCTAAATAATTTTTCTCTAAATCTAGAGAAGCTAAGTATAAAACTTAATGGCTTAATAGATAATAAAAAATTATAATATTAATATAAGATTTTATTATAGTAAATATTTAGATAATAAAATAGAAATCGATTTTGATGTATAATACGAAAAATTTATAAGAAAGCTATCAATGGAATTATCAAAAGAACAATTAGAGCAATTTAATCGTGACGGATTTTTAATAATAAAAAATTTTGCTGACAATGAATTATGCGATAAAATTTTAGAAAAAGCAAAAGAACATCTTACAAAAAAACAAGCTCCAATAGAAACAGAACAAGAGTATATGAGCCTTGATGAAGATAAAATCACAGTTAGAAGATTAAGACAAGTATATGATAGAGAAGAAGTATTTCAAGAGTGGATGACAAATAAAGAGATAAGACCAATTTTAAAACAAGTTTTAAATGATACTCCTGTTTTAACTTTAGCTCACCACAACTCAATCATGACTAAACTTCCCCATGAAAGTACAAGAACTTACTGGCACCAAGATAGAAGATATTGGCATTTTGAAAATGATGATTTAGTATCAGTTTGGTTAAGTTTAGGAGATGAGTTTTTAGAAAATGGTCTTTTAGAATTTATTCCTGGAACACATAAAATCAAATTTGATAAATCTTCTTTTGATGAAGTAGATAATTTTATTGATGAAAATGAAGAAAACCAAAAAATCATAGAAAAAAGAACTCACCAAAACTTATCAAAAGGTGATATTGTTTTATTTCACTGTAAAACACTACACCATGCAAGTAAAAATGTAACTGATAGTGCAAAAATATCTTTTGTATATACTGTACGAGCACAAAACAATAAACCACTTGAAAATACAAGAAGTGACTACAAGGAAATAGTTCTTGACTAACGATTTATTAAACTTACTAGAAGAGAAAACACAACTTCCATCTAAAGTTATAGAAAATATTATCAATCTTTTAAATGAAGGTTGTACTATTCCTTTTATTGCAAGGTATAGAAAAGATTTAACAAACAATGCAAGTGATGAGGCACTAAGAGCTTTTGAAGAAGTTTATTCTTACTCTCAAAAACTACTCTCACGTAAAGAAGAGATAATCTCTATTTTAAAAGAGAAGAACTTTTTAAATGACAAAGTCTTATCACAGTTAAGTGAAGCAACAACTTTACAAGCAGTAGAAGATATTTATACACCTTTTAAAGATAAAAAATCTTCAAGAACAAGTAAGGCTATAGAGAATGGCTTAGAGCCTTTTGCAAATATTATTCAAAGTCTAAAATACACTAAAGAAGAAGTTTCACAAAAAGCAAAACAGTTTTTAAATAAAGAAGTTACATCTTGTGAAGATGCTATAACTGGTGCAAAAGATATTATAGCTCAAAGATATGCCGATGATTTTAAATCAAAAGAGATAATAAGAAAGCTAATCTCAAACTGGGGAAATATAGAGATAAAAGAAGGTAAAGAGTTTCAAAAAGATGGTCTTTATTCAAGCTTTATTGAAAAAGAAGAAAAAATAAAATACATCAAATCTCACAGAACTTTAGCAATATTAAGAGCTGTAAATGAAAAACAACTAGCTATAAAAGTAAATATTGATGAAAAACATATTTTAGAGAACATAAAAAAATATAAAATCCCTTCTTGGGCAAACACTTCAAAAGAGATAGTATTTGATGCCTATAAAGATGGACTAAAAAGACTTTTACTTCCTAGTTTAAAAAGAGAAGCTCTTACAACTTTAAAAGAAAAAGCAAGTAGCGAAGCTATTGAGCTTTTTGGTAAAAACTTAAAAGAGTTACTTCAAACAGCTCCATTAGTAAATCAAGTTATTTTAGGAGTTGACCCTGGATATAAAACTGGTTGTAAATTAGCTGTTATAGATGAAGATGGTTTATATCTTGATTCTACTGTGATTTATCCTACAAAACCAAAAGAGGACTTTGCAAACTCTTCTAAAGTAGTTTGCTCTTTAATTGAAAAATATAATATCACAGCAATAGCTATTGGAAATGGAACTGCTTCAAGGGAAACTGCTGATTTTATAGCAACTTTAATCAAAGAGAAAAATCTTGATATAAACTATGCAATTGTTAGTGAGATAGGTGCAAGTGTTTATTCTGCTTCTAAAATTGCACAAAAAGAGTACCCTAATCTTGATGTAACTATTAGAGGTGCTATTTCTATTGCAGCAAGACTTCGTGACCCAATGGCAGCTTTAGTAAAAATAGACCCTAAATCACTTGGTATTGGTCAATATCAACATGATGTAAATCAAAAAGAGTTAGCTCTAAAATTAGAAAATACAACAATTGACTTAGTAAATAAAGTAGGTGTTGATTTAAACTCAGCTTCATATAAACTACTATCTTTTGTTTCTGGTATTACTGAAAAACTAGCACAAAATATTGTAGAACATAGAGAAAAGATTGGAAAGTTTACTTCAAAAGAAGAGCTTCTAAAAGTAAAAGGTATTGGAGCAAAAGCTTATGAACAAGCAGTTGGTTTCTTAAGAATAAAAGATGGTAAATCTATTTTAAATAATACTGCTATTCATCCAGAAGATTATGAAGTAACAAAAAACTTGCAAAAAAACTATAAAATAGAAGATATCAAAGATTCACAAATACAAACTATAGCAAATGAACTTGGCTCTTCTTTACTAAAACTAAAAGATATAATTGAAGAACTTAAAAAACCTGGTTTTGATATCAGAGAAAACTTCAATCAAGTAAAATTTGCCCAAGATGTAGCTTCAATAGAGGATTTAAAAGAAGGGTTTGTTTTATCTGGAATAGTTAGAAATATAACTGACTTTGGAGCCTTCGTTGATGTAGGATTAAAAAATGACGCCCTACTTCATATCTCACAAATATCAAATAAAAGAATCTCTCATCCAAGTGAGGTTTTAAGTATCAATCAGAATTTAGAAAAAGTAAAAGTTCTAAGCGTTGATTTAGAGAAACAAAGAGTGAGTTTGAGTTTAAAATGAAAATAATTGAAGAATTTAATAAAACTATATATCATAAAATTGAAAAGTCATTGATTAAAAATGATATAAAAGACATTTTAAATAAAGATGGAAGAAAAAATAATTCTCCTGCTGGATGCAAAAATAAACCTACTATTTATATTTTATATTCAAAAAAAGACGAAGTTTTATATATAGGAGAATCTGGCAAAAGTCTTAAAACTAGATGTTCAGGTGATGGAAGTGGCTCTCATAATAAAAAAGATTGGTGGGAAGAAGTTGAATATGTTAAATACTTAATTAATAATGAGTTTTGTAAAGATGAAAAAGTACGAAAGTTTTTAGAACAATCTTTATCAATAACTTTAAAACCCAAATACTATGGAAGAAGTAAGCATTTAAAAAATAACGTAAAGAAAAATTGAAAAATATGTTAAGAAATTAAAACTGTTTGAAGCTTTAGCTGAGTTTTTTAATTTTAATATTTTGAGATTTTTAGCGTAATTTTTTATCCCTGCTTACGCTTTTCTTTTGACTACTTTTCTTTAGTAAAAAGAAAAGTAGTACAAAGTTCTAGTTTTTATGAGCTATTACATCTACCTCAACTAATACGTTTTTTGGTAAAGTTCTAACTGCAACTGTAGCTCTTGCAGGAGCTGTTTCAGCTTTGAAATATTGTGCATAGATTTCATTGAAAGCTACAAAGTTATCCATATCAGATAAATAACAAGTTGTTTTAAGTACATTATCAAAAGATGAGTTTGCTTCTTCTAATACTGCTTTTAAGTTTTCCATTACTTGTTTTGTTTGAGCTTGTACATCATCTCCTCCAACTAGTTCCATAGTTTGTGGGTCTAATGGAATTTGTCCAGATAAGAATACTAAATCACCAAAAGATGTTCCTTGGTTATATGGTCCAATTGCTGAAGGTGCATTTGGTGTTGAGATAATTTCTTTCATTTTTAATTTCCTTTATTATAATTTATTTTTTTTGGATTATACTCTGTTTTCCTAAAGGAAAGAATAATTCCATTTCTTTTTTTATATGACTAAGAGGTTCATTATCTATTTTAAAACCTTTAGTACTTAATGCAGCATTTACTATAGCTTTTGAGTAAGTTAATACATTCTCATCATTTAGATACTCATTTACATCTACCCATTTAGCATCTATTACCTCATCTGTATCAAATATATTTATCTCATGGGTAAGAGGTTTTGCTAAACACAGTACATAAAGATTTGATTTATGAAATTGGTGAGGATAGAAGTGCCCTAAAGACACAACTGACTCAAACTCTACTCTTACCCCTGTTTCTTCATAAACTTCCCTTGCAAGTGCATTAGAAATCATCTCTGCATTATCTACATGTCCACCTGGAAGTTTATATCCAACAGTTGATATTTTCTCTTTTATTACAAGTATTTCATTGTTTTCATTTATTACAACTGCTCCCACACCTAAAGTATGATTTGCAGGTGTTGGAATTATTGCATTCTCTTTTAGTCTTTTTACTACTAATACATAATCTTCATCACAAGAGTGAAAGAAAAAACCTCTTTGCGTAGCAAGAGGAATAAACTGCGAATCTTTTATATCTATATACATCCAAATAAGATTTCTTCTTGATTTAACTTCATCTATTAGCAAATCAAGATTTAATTCAAACTCTTCTTTAGTATCAGGAAGGTTTTCTTTATTGATAGTTATTCCATTGTATGAGTCTAAGATGGCATTAAAATAGCCAATTGTCTCTACAGAATTTTGTAAGATAGGATTACCTTTATATAATATAATTTACATTTAGTGGTAACTCTATATAAAATTTCGCTCCAAATTCAGTGTTTTTTACATACAGTTTACCATCTAATTTATTTACGATTATACCATATGCAGAGTAAAGACCAATCCCTGTTCCTCTGGCTTGATGTTTTGTAGTAAAGTATGGATTAAAGATTTTATCTTTTATCTTTTCATTTACTCCACCTGCATTATCTTCTATAGTTATCTTAATAGTATAGTCTGTTTTTCGTAAACTATACTTTATCCACTTGTATTCTAAATCATCTTTTTCTACCAAGGCTTCTTTTGCATTGTTAAAGATAGTAATCAGAACCTGTAATAAATCCCCTAATACAAGTTTAAAATGTAGTTTCTCTTCTTCTACAAACTCTTCAATGATATTTATACTTTCTAAACTAAAAGATGACCTTAACATCTCAGTTGCCATTTTTAGTCTATCTTGTACAATTATCTCTTTTTCTTTATTACTATCTTTTATATAGTCTCTAAACTCATCTATTGTTCCAGACAGATAACTTGAGTTTTCTAAAATACTTTTTGTGTACTCTTTAAAATCTTCATCAGTAAGTATATCTAGCTCTTTTTTGATTTGCATTCCACTTGTTGCAGTTGAGATGATATTTAATGGTTGTCTCCATTGATGAGCTATATTTCCTATTAGTTCACCCATTTGTGACATTTTTAGTTGTTCAAATAGTTGTCTCTCTTTTTCTAGGTTCTCTTTTGTAGCTTCTTCTATTTGCTCTTTTAAATTTTCAACATTTAAACATGAGTCAATATTTATCTCTATTTTGTTTTTTAGACTCTCTAAAATAGAAGTAATAAAATCAAAATCATTCTCACAAGAATAAAGAAAAATCAAACAGCCTTTTTTTACCTTATATGCTAATAGTTTTATATTCTCATCCACTTCTTCTAAAATAAGAGTCTCATCTTCTAGTCTTTTTTTAATACTTTCTATATTAAAAAGATTTTTCTTTCCTAATGAGGCAACCTCTTCACATAAGTCTAAACTTCTATTTACAAAAAAAGAACCACTTATCGCACCTGTTTCTTTAATAAAAGTTCTTAAGAACTCTTCCATCATCTCTTCTAGATTTAAACTATTTCCTATAGAGTTTACACACTTATAAGATACAGACAATTTTGTTAATGACATATTCCACCTATTACACAACTTTTATTTAGTAAGTCAATATATTTTTCACCAGAGTTTGCTACTTCACCTATGCTAATCACACCAAAGACACTTTTGATTGACTCACACTTGTTTAGCTCTCTTAATTGCTTAGAGTAGCTATTTACTGTTAGATACTCCAGTCTTGATACACACTCAAATATCATTAAGTGTTTAGCACCTTTTTGTAGTACTTGATTTCTTGTACTTGCTGTTGACTCTAAAAGATCACTCTCTTTTGCTTTTAAGATATTGATTACACTATTGTTTTCAATATCCCCTGCTAGATGTAAAAAATCTTTTTGAAAAGAGATTGGGTCTCTTAAGATATATTTCTCATCATTTTTTACTATTCCAAGAGGATAATCTTTCATTAAACTATAAAAATCTTTTAATTCAACTTTTTTACCAAGGTCTTTTTCTATTGCAACTTTATACAATTCAAAAGCACTTTTATAATCTAACTCTTTAAGAAGTTTTCCTTTAGATGATGTAACAACAAAAGGTCCATCTAAAACTTGCCATCCTCCACTTACACCTATATCTATAATATTATCAATCATCACTATAATAGAAGAGTTTGAGTAAAAGCCATTATTATTAAAAAGATGTTTTTTATTCTCTTCAAATGTTCCAGCTCCACCACCAATAATAGTAGAGTTGATATTTGTATGTTCATACATATTTTCTAAGAAAGCTGTATTATAATCTGATAGCCCATCAATAATCGTAATCAAAGTATTATAATTACTTAATGTTGAATTATCAAACTCATGGGTATTCATATCTTCTATAAACTCAATATGAACATTGTTTTTTAAAATACAAATCAAATAACCATCTTCAAATATTTTATTTTTAAATATTAGTTTAGGAAAGATTGCACCATAATACTCTATATTTAAACTATTGAGTTTTTCTAAATCAAGTTTACTATTTTGAGTACATAAAATTAAGTATTTATTTTTATTTGAAAAGTTGAAGTTTTCTAACTGTTTAGATGTTTCTAAAAAGGCAACTGTTACATTCATAGTTAAGACCCACTTTTTAAATAATTTTTAGAGAACCTTTCAAAAACAATTACTTAGGGAGTATTTTTATCAGGTGACTTAAATTATAATTTCTTATATTAAGTTTTATTATTTAAAATAATTTTAGTTGATGGCTTTAATCTAAACTTAAAATATATTTTATTTAATTATATCTATCAGTGAATAAGCGATAAATAGCATAAATAGACCAATAGAAATATCTAATATTTTCCATGTAATTGGCTTTTTAAATAATGGAATTAAAAATCTTGCACCAAAACCTAAAGTAGAAAACCAAAAAGATGAAGCTAATAAAGAACCTAATAGAAAATATAGTTTTAGATTGTCTTCAATATTTGCTCCAATTCCACCTATTAATAAAATAGTATCAAGATAAGTATGTGGATTTAAATATGTAAAAACAAATAATAAAGTTAATACTTGTTTTAAAGGATTTGTTTTTACTTCATCATCAATTTTTAAACTCTCATTTTTAAGTGCGGACTTAAAAGATAAAAAAGAGTAATAACATAAAAATATGATTCCAAAAATTGCAATAGAGTTTATAAGGATTTGATTATCTTTTATAAAAAAGCCTAAACCTAATACCCCTGATGAAATAAGTAAAATATCTGAAAGAATACAAAATAGTACAGCTTTTCCAACGTGCTGTTTTAAAAGCCCAAGTTTTAAAATATATGCATTTTGAGCTCCTATTGCAACAATCAAAGATATTGTTACAATAAAACCTTTTAAGAAGACATCTAAAAACATTATAAATAGAGTTTAGTTAGGCTAACAATTCCTGAGATTATAAATTGTACAGCAATAGCTCCAACAATCAATCCCATAAGTTTAGTAACTACATTTTGTCCTGTAGCACCAAAGAATTTTCTAATATAAATTGAGTTTTTTAATATCAGATAAAATAAAAATGCATTTATACAAAATGCAAGAGTAATAGATACTAAATCAACAAATGTTTCAGCATCATGTTTAAAAATAATAATAGTAGTAAATAGTCCAGCCCCAAAAGCTATAGGAATACCTATTGGAATAACAGAAAGTTCTTCGTCACTTTTGTCATCATCTTTTTTACCCTCTTTTGCACTACCATTTACCATTGAAATTGCCATCATAAGTAGAATAATTCCACCCATAACTTTAAGTGAATTTTCACCAATACCAAAAATCTTTAAGATAGCATCACCTGTAATTAAAACTACAAAAAATGCGATAATAATAGTAAATGTAGATTTTCTAGCAATTGTAGATATTTGTGTTTTTGTAATATTTGGGCTCAATAAAGATAGTGCTAATGCACTAATCCCTATTGGGTCCATAATAGCAAAGATAGTAATAGTTTGTTGGATAAAATTAGATAATATTTCCAAGTTAACTCATTCCGCCTTTTAAAGCCATTTTTTTCTCTAATCTATGTCCAATGAAACTTAACAAAGAAGTAATACTTAGATAAACTAAAGCAACCACAATCCAAGTCTCAAAGGGAGAGAAAGTATTTGCAACAATCTCTTTACCTACTTTAGTTAAATCTGTAATTGCAATTACAGAAACTAAAGATGAATCTTTAACTAAAGCAATCATTTCACCAACTAATGTTGGTAAAGCTCTTTTAAATGCTTGAGGTAAAATAATATATCTCATAGCCTGAGTTTTAGAAATACCTAATGAACTAGCAGCTTCAAGTTGCCCTTTATCAATAGATTGAATAGCACCTCTTAAAACCTCTGCCATATAAGCACCAAAGAAAATCCCAAGGGCTAATACACCAGCAATAAATCTATCAAGCTCAAAAATATTTGCAACTATAAAATAGAATAAGAAGATTTGCACAAGTAAAGGTGTTCCCCTAACTAGTGTAATATAAACCGTCGCAATATCTTTTAAGAACTGATAAGTAGATAGTTTCATAAGTGCAACTATAATACCTATTATAAAAGTAAGAATTGCAGCAAAGAATGATATCTTAAGTGTTACCCAAAGTCCTTGTAATACAGGACCAATTTTAGTTTCACTTTTTGATGCAACAATATCAAACTGATATACATATTCTCCTACTTTATACTCTAATAAAAAACTACTATCTAAATTTTCTAACTGAACTGTATCAGTTCCTTCAATAAAATAGTTTTCATCTTTTAATACTAGTTTTCCATCTATAGGAGCTTCAATATTTACACTTTGCTCATAAACAAAGTATTTAGGGATAGAGTTCCATTTCCAAACATAGTTCATGTTTGCTGCTGCTAGATAAAAGAAATATCCAACTGCTAGATAAAAAGCTAGAGCAATTAAATGCCCTAGATTCTTATTTTGTGCCCAAGATTGATGTTTTTTACTCATATATTATTGAACTCTTTTTAACCAATCTGTATCTTGTAACCATTTCTTATTTAATTTTCCATGGAAATCAACAAGTTTGTCTTCTTTTGCTTGTCTTAAGAAGTTGTTTAACCAGTTAAGGAAATCAGGGTCACCTTTTCTAATAGCCCACCCTAATGGCTCATAAGTTAATGGAGTATCTAAGTGTACTAATTTACCTTTACCTTTATCAGACATAAATAGAATATTATATGGTTGGTCATAGATAAATGCATCTGCTTTTCCATTTAATACTTCTGCTGCTGCATCTGCTTCTGTTTCAAAAGTAACTACTTTTGCATTTTTGAAGAATTTCTTTGCAACAATTTCACCAGTTACACCAAGTTTAGTAACTATTGTATAACCTTTTTTGTCTAATTGTGTAGCGTCAGTAATTTTACCTTGTAATTTTTTGTCAATTAAAACAGTTTGTCCAATTACAACATATGGGTCAGCAAAGTTAATTTTTAAGTTTCTTTGTTGAGTAATAGTCATTGCAGACATGATAATATCACATTTACCTGTTAAAAGTGATGCAATAATTCCATCCCATGCAGTTGATACAGGTACAAATTTTACACCCATTTCTTTTGCCATTTTTTTACCAAAATCGATATCATAACCAATGATTCTACCTCTTTTGTCTTTCATTTCAAAAGGCATATATCCTGGGTCTAAACAAGCTCTTAATTCCCCTCTTTTAACAATCTCATTTAACGTAGACTTCTTCCAAAGATTAATGTCATCTGCAAGTAAGTTCATAGTTGCAAATACCATTAAAGCTAATACTAATTTCTTCACTCTCTCTCCTTATTAATGTGTTAATATCTCTTTTAAGAATTTCTTTGCTCTATCACTTTTTGGATGTGCAAAAAACTCTTCTGGAGTATTCTCTTCAACGATAACTCCGTGGTCCATAAATACAATTCTATCCCCTACTTCTTTTGCAAAACCCATCTCATGAGTAACACAAACTAAAGTAAAGTTCTCTTTTGCTAAATCTTTCATAACTGCAAGTACATCACCAATTGTTTCTGGGTCAAGAGCTGATGTAGGCTCATCAAAAAGTATAACTTTTGGTTTCATTGCTAAACTTCTTGCTATGGCAACTCTTTGTTTTTGTCCACCACTTAAATCAGCAGGATATGAGTTAGCTTTATCTTTTAGTTTTACTTTATCAAGTAGTTCTAAAGCAATCTTTTTTGCTTCATCTTTATTTACATTTTTAACTAAAGATGGAGCTAGTGTAATATTTTCTAAAATAGTTAAATGAGGAAATAGATTAAAGTGCTGAAAAACCATTCCAACTTCACCTCTAATCTCTTGTAGGTTCTTTTTACTTTTATGAATGTCGATATCATCAACTATGATTTCACCTTCATCGATGTCTTCTAGTCCATTGATACATCTAATTAGTGTTGATTTACCAGAACCTGATGGTCCACAAACAACAACAATTTCACCCTTCTTTACATAAAAATTAATATTTTTTAAAACATGAAAGTCGTCATAAAATTTATTAATTTTATTCATATTAATAATGTTACTACTATTACCCATTATCTCTCTTTTTTTAGATTCAAGCTATTATATTATAATAATACCAATTAAATAAAAATTAATGTATAATTTTAGTACAATTAACTGTTTTACATTAGAAAAACAAATACTTAAAATTTAAATTAAACTCCCATTAAACTAGTTATTTAAAAAAATAATATTAGTGCTTCTTTAATGCTACTTGTTTATGATAGAATGTTACAATTTTCTAGCAAGGAGTAGTTATGAATAGGCTTCTTTATATTACAGACCAAGATGAGTACACTGACCACAGTTTTATTGGCCCTTTGTTTGAAAAACATTTAAATAATTATATCCATACTGATATAGTTTACTTCAGTGAATTTAAAACTGAACTAGAAAAAAAAGATGATAGACGTTTTGTTTTACCCAAACAAGAAGAGACAAAAATCTTAAATTTGTTTGAAAATGCAGGTATTAGTCCAAGTGAATATGACTATATTATAGTTAGAAATAATGCTGATATTTTAAAAGCAGTTTTACAACAAAGTAAAACCTACAACTATAAAGTTGGATATAGACTCTCATTTCCAAAAGATGTTGAGAAAATGGAAGTTGATAAAGCAAACAATAAATCTAGCTTTTTAAAATATCTAAATACTACCATTAACAGTTTTTCTGAAACAAAATATATAAATCAATGTGATATATTCTTGCCTTCTTCTGATTTGATGAAAGAAGAATATTATGAAGCAGTAAAAGTAAAGACTTTTATCTGTCCTCCTTGTTTAGACCCAGATGAACTAAAAGAGAACAAACAACATCAATCAAATGAAAAAAGATTTTTCTACGCAGGAACAATCGACAAACTAAGGGATTTTGAAACAGTTATAAATGCCTTTGATAGTGTAAAAAGTTCTTCATGGAAACTAACAATCTCAACAAAAAACCCTGAAAATGCAAAAGCTATAATAAGCTCTTTTCCTACTTTGGAAAACAAAATAAATATTGTAAATGCTAAAACAAAAGAAGAGTTATTAAAATATATCTCAGAAGCAGATGTTGGAATTTGTGTTTTACCTGATATTCCACTATTTAGTACTTCTACACCTATTAAAATTATGGATTATTATTCAACAGCAATTCCATGTCTTATGACAAATAATGCAAACAACTATACTCTGTTTACAGATGATTATGATGCTTGGTTCTGTAAATTTGATAAATACTCTATAAAAACTAGACTTGAAGAGATAATTGATTTATCAAAAGAAGAGGTTGAAAATGTTGGTAAAAAAGGTCAAACTAGACTTTTAGAGATAAGAAACTATAAAAAAGTTGCGAGTAAATTAGCTGAAACACTAGAGCTTTTATAAGCTTTAGTGTTCATCTTCTTTTGACCAATATCCAGCGATAATCGAACCAGAAATATTATGCCAAATACTAAAGATAGCTCCTGGTAAAGCACTTAAAGCAGTAAAATACTTCATTGATAAGACTACTGCTAAACCTGAGTTTTGCATACCAACTTCAATAGCTACTGTTTTACACTCTTTTTTGCTGTAGCCAAAAAGTTTAGAAATATAATATCCTGATAAAAGTCCAGAGAAGTTATGAAGCATGATTGCAAGCATTAAAGGTAATGCAATAGTTGCTATTTTACTTTGGTTAAGTCCTATTATAATTCCAATTATAAATACAATAGAAACTATAGAGAAAAATGCAAATAAATCATGTCTCTTTTCTATATATTTATGGAAGAAGTGATTTAAAATAATCCCAACCACAACTGGGACAAATACGATTTTTAAAATACTCAATAACATACTAAAAGCAGGAACAGGAACTGTTTGTCCCACATAAAGTAGCGTTAAATATGGTGTAATAAGTATAGATAAAAGTGTTGAAACAATAGTCATAGTAATAGATAAAGCAACATCAGCTTTCGCTAAATATGCAATTACATTTGAAGCAGTTCCACCTGAAACAGCACCAACTAAAACCATACCAACAAGTAATTCATCTGAAAGGTTAAAAAGTTTTGAGATAACAAAAGCAGCAAGGGGCATAATCAAAAACTGTAAAGCAACAGTTAAAGCTATGATTTTAGGTTTTTTCAAAACCCTTTTAAAATCATCTACTTTTAAAGTAATTCCCATGCAAAACATTATCAAGATAAGTAAAGGGATAATCCAAGATTTAAAATCAACTACTATACTAGGTTGTAAATAGGCAATTATTGAAAAAACAATTGCCCAAATAGGGAAAAGAGCGGTTATTTTTTTAAGCATTTACTTAATCTTTTTTAACCCAAACTTTAAATTTCCAAGCTGGTGATTTAACTTTATCACCCTCTTTTATCTCTTCATACTCTTTTTGTTCTACTAAATCCCAAGAAGAGAAATCAATCTCTTTTAGAAAAGCGTCAGCTTCACCATCAAAATCAACTTCACTTAAATACATTTTATCAACATAGTCAAACATAGTTTCATAGATATTTGCTCCGCCAATTACAAATAGTTCTTCTTCACCATTTGCCCTTGCAAAATCTAAAGCTTTTTGTATCTGGTTAAAAGTATAAACACCCTCTTGTTCAAACTCACCTCTACTTAATACAAGTGAAGTTCTATTTGGAAGGGGCTTTCCAATTGATTCAAAAGTTTTTCTTCCCATTAGAATATGGTGACCTGAAGTTATGGCTTTGAAGTTTTTAAAATCTTCACTTATATGCCATAACATTTGATTGTTTAAACCTATTTCCCAGTTTTTTCCATAGGCTACTATCATTGAAATTTTCATTATTATTCCTTTGAATTGGTTCCCAATTAAAAGGGAACCTTTTATATTCTCTATCTACTTTTTCTCATAGGAAATAAATTCCTATTAAAAGTAGCAAAATTCTAAAGAAGTCAACGAGTTGGCTTTATACAGCCATTTGTGCTTTAATTGGTTCATCACATACATAATCAACTAATTCAAAATCTTCCATTTTAAAATCATTTATATCTTTAATATCAGAATTGATTTTCATAGTTGGTTTTTTATGTGGAGTACGACTAAGTTGTAAATTAACTTGTTCCATATGATTTGAATAGATATGTGCATCACCAAAAGTATGAACAAAATCCCCTACTTCTAAATCACAAACTTGTGCAATCATCATTGTAAGTAGTGCATAAGAAGCAATATTAAAAGGTACTCCTAAAAACACATCTGCACTTCTTTGATATAACTGACAAGATAGTTTTCCCTCTGCTACATAAAACTGGAAAAAAGTATGACAAGGAGGTAATGCCATGTTTTCTATCTCTGCTACATTCCAAGCATTTAAAATAATTCTTCTACTATCTGGATTGTTTTTAATTTGATTAATAACAGTTGCTAACTGGTCATGTGGTTTTCCATCAGCTCCTATCCAAGACCTCCATTGGCTCCCATATACAGGACCAAGCTCTTTTATAGTATCTGTATTTGTATATCCTAAATCTTTTCCTTGAGCATCTGCGTTTGCAGTCCAAACTGTTTTTTTACCAATTAAGTTTGAAGCTTTATCACCATAATGAATCTCTGCAAGCCTTCTTTCATCTGTACTTCCTTCTATAAACCAAAGAAGCTCAGAAATAATAGCTTTTAAGTGAGTCTTTTTTGTAGTTACAAGGGGAAAACCTTCATTTAAATCAAATCTCATTTGATAACCAAAAACAGAAGTAGTTCCCGTACCTGTTCTATCTTCTTTTTTAATACCATTATCTAAAATATGTTGTAGTAAATCTAAGTATTGTTTCAATGATATTCCTTATTAATTTTTAGTTTAGTATTTTAGCAGATTCATACTTTTTTCTTCTTTTTAGCAATGAAGAATATAACCTCCATATTTTATTGCTTCAAATTTCAAATCAGGAAGTTTTGCTTTAAGTCTAAAAAACAGTTGTCTTCTGGTTGTATCACTTACATCATTTGACCAAATTATTTCATCAATTATGGAATGAGGAACTAAAAGATTTTTTGAATTATATAAAAGAAGAAAAAGCTGTTGTTCCTTTGGACTAAAAATCACTACTCTTTTTTTAAAATATAAGACATGATGTCTTCTATCAAAATAGTAATCATCATTTATAATCTCTTTTGAATTGATATTTTTTATTTTATGAGTGAGAAGTTTTATATTTGCAAGAAGTTCTTCTTCTTTTACAGGTTTAATTATATAGCCAGAATAATCAACACTTGAAGCATCTAAAAGTGTTTTTTCATCAGAATAAGATGTTAAAAATATAACTTGTGATTTATGTAAGCGTTGCAAATAAGAAGAAGCCTCTATTCCATTAGCTTCACCTTTTATTTTAATATCCGAGATTACAATATCTATTTTAGTTTTTTGTGCAACTAATACTGCCTCTTTCATACTATTTGCTTTATAAAGACTATGACTATCTAAACTTTCTAAGCTAGTTTCTATATCCATTGCAATAATTGCATCATCTTCTAGAATCAAGATATTCATTGTTTATTCCTTTATCATCTATTCTAAAAATTATTGTATATTCAAACCCATCATCACTTTTTAAACTATATACACCATTTAATTGTGAAATAAGGGCTTTAATAATTTTACTTCCTAGATTTTCTTTGCTATTTTCACTAAGACCTCTTCCATTATCTTTGACTATTAAAGTGTACTGCTTATCTATAGCCTGTAGAGAAATCTCAATTTTAGGACTATCAATCCCTTTAAATGCATGTTTACAAGAGTTGCTAAATAGTTCATTTACTATTAAACCTAAATGAGTTGCTCCTTCAATTGGAAACTTTGCACTAACAATATCAATCTTTAAATCAATATTTAAATCATTAAAAATCAGTTTATTATAATCAAGCAATTTTTTTAAATACCTATCTATATCAACACTATTAAACTCTTGTGTATCAATTAATAGCTCATGCAAAGTTGATATCGCATTTACTCTTCTTCTACTTTCATCTAAAAGTACTTTTACTTCTTCTTTATTGCAGTGTTTACTTTGTAATGATAAAAAGCTCAAGATAACTTGAAGATTGTTTTTTACTCTATGGGATAATTCTTTTAGTAAAAAACTATTCAGACCCACTTCATATTCTAAGTTTTTGTTTTTCTCAATTAGGTCTTTATTTTTTTCTTCAATGATTTTTTCAAGGTTTTTATTGATTTGTGCAAGTTTTACTCTACTCTTTTCTAGTGCTAGTTGTTTTTTTCTATAACTACTTGCTAATGCCATAGAAAAAAGTGTGATATCTAGAAAGCTTCCTATCTCAGGAGTATACTGTGTAAATAGATTCATCTCTAAAACTTCTATATACATAAGAACAGATAAGGATATACCAATTATAAAAAAACTCCACCCAAACAATATATAATATGCTTCTTTATTCTTTATAACAAATGCATGATAAAAAGCTGTTATAAACATCAAAATAAGTGAAAGAAAATTCATAAGAACAAGAAAAATAAATGAGTCTTTATATGACAAAATAAAATGAAGTATCACAAAAAACACACCAAGATAAATAGCAAACATCAAAGCCTTATCCAGCTTTGGTGTTCTATTCTTTGTGTCTAAATACTCCTTACAAAAAATCAAGCCAAATATCATAAACATATAAAAAAACTCTCGTCCTGTTAGCTGATTAAGCTCAGGATAATCAGACCAAATATATGCAAAGCCCATACCTGTACGAAAAAGCATAGATAAAAATACTGAACCTGTAAATAGAACATAGATTAAAAATACTCGCTCTTTACTAAATAGATAGAAAATAAAATTATAAAAGATCAAAAGAAACATTCCAGAAAAATAGACAGCTAAAAATACAGTACTATCTAAAACATTTTTTTGAAACGCTTTCTCTTCCCATAGTTTTGTATGCACAGTCATTTTCACAAAAGAAGATACTTTTAGATATAAAATAGTTTTTTCCTCTTCTAGGTTTAAAGGAATAGCAATCTTTGGATACTGATAGGACATATGTGAAAAAGGTAAAAAGGAGCTATACTTATGTATAAATTTTCCGTCTTCATCAAAAACTTCTATATCACCTCTATAAAAATTCTGCATCTCTAAAACATACTCTTTTGTAAAAGTACTTTTTTTATCTATTTCTACTTTTATCCAAATTGTTGCATCTGTAAACTCAAAAGAGGAGTTTTTATTTGTCAATATTTTATATTCACTATTTTGTTTTTTTATTATTTCATTTATTGTTAGCTGATTGTTTTCATCACTAAGATAGTACTTACTCATAGTAAGAGAAGCAAAAGAATAGATAGAAAAAAATAAAAATAAAATCACATATCTCAAAATAAACCTTTCACTTTTTATTATATAGCACAATCGTTATATTTTGCGTTATATCTATTTTTTTTCAAAATTTTTTTCATTATAACGCAAGACGTAACGAGGGTATTTTATAATGGAAGTATATAAAAAAAAGGAAAGAAAAATGTTAGGAAAAAAAATAAAATTATCCCTTATAAGTGCAAGTATGCTTTGTTCTACTTTATATAGTGCTGATTTGATTATCAATGGTACAGTAACTACTGATCAGATTTTTGATGGTTCACAAGAAAGTGCAGAGATTACAGCAAATGGTCATATAAAACGTGATGTTTCGTCCGATACTGCAGGTATCTATTCTTTAGATAGTACATCAAGAAATTTTCTTGATAGTCCATATACACTAATAAATAGAGGGCATATTGATATAATTTCTAATACGGGCATGGCAGCTGGAATTAGTATAATTGACAATAGCTCAACAATTTCTAACTATGGAGAGATTGATGCTATTGGAATGAATGAAGGATATGGTATTCTTAGTACTTTCAATACTCTATCCTCTACAATAAATAACTTTGGTTCAATAAAGGTAAATACTTCTATAATAGGAGATTCTTATGGTATTTATAGTTATGAAAACTATGGAAATATAAATAATATTGGAACTATTATAGCTCAAAAAGATAATCTAAGAGATGACAATGCCTACTCTATTTATATAGCAAATAACCATCCTGGAAACATAAACAACACAGGAACATTAGATGGAAATATTTTTGCAAATGCTCAACTTCTTACAAACAGTGGTAACATAATCCTTCCATACAATGCAAATGGTGCAAATCCTGCTTATATAACAAATTTTATAAATAAATCAAATGGAGTTTTAGAAGTCTCTTTACAAGCAGGTACTGCTGGGGTTATGGGGCACTCTGAACTTAAAACAAAAACTGCAACTTTTGAAGATGGTTCAAGCATAAAAGTAAATGTCCAAGGACTAAGTTCTGATATAGAACTTCTTGTAGGAAACACTATGTCAAATGTGGTTTCATCTTCTACTTCTTTGGACATACAAGGAACTTTAAATATCACAGACAACTCTGCACTTTTAGATTTTGAGTATGTTGCTGATGCTGATTCTATTGATCTAAATATTATTGAAGGCTATACTATTAGTAATGCAGTTAATTCTTTAAATCCTAATAGTAATCCCAATCTAACCTCTATAGCCTCTTTACTTGACAATCTTAATGGAAATATCTCTTCTATGAATGATCTATTTAGTGCCTTAAATGCTTTACCTACAGACAGTGCAGTTGCTGATGCTATTGAATCTTTACTTCCTCAGATTGGAACTTCTTCTTTTTTAGTTGGTTCATCTGTTAATTCTAACATTCAAGCACTTATCTCTCAAAGGCAAGGAAACTCTTCTGGATTAAACTCTGGGGATATGATTTTAGAAAAAAACAAACGATTATGGCTTAAACCTTTTGCTTCTTCATCTAAGCAAGACAACAAAGATGGAATCTCTGGTTTTGATGTGGATTCTTATGGTATTGGTATAGGAAGTGACATTGAGTACAAAGAGAATCACAATTTTGGCTTAGGTCTATTTTATACTAATTCAGATGTAGATGTTAATGGTCTTTCTCAATCTTCAGATTTAGATATCTATACTTTATTAGCTTATGGTTCAAATCCTTTTTTAAATGATTATACTTTATTTTATCAAGGAAGTTACTCTTTACAAAGAACAGATTCAAATAGAAAGATATTTACAGGAGAAAATATAGATGCTTCATATACATCTAAATTAGCTTCACTATATTTAAAGCTTGACAGAAGTTTTTCTTTAAATAATACTTGGAGTTTAAAACCAAATGTTTCTTTACTATATAGACATTTCTCTTCTCCTTCATACAAAGAATCAGGTTCAACTAGTGCTAATCTTAAAATGGAAGAGTTCTCTTCTACTGATTTAATTCCATCAATAGGTTTAGACTCTACATATACTATTGATGATAGTTCTTATTTCTCTATTGGAACATCTCTAGGGTATAACTTACATGATAATGACAACTCTATCTCTGCTTCTTTTGTAAATGCTCCTAATGCTGGTTCTTTTACTTCTAAAGGGATTGATAATGGAAGATTCAATTATGATATCTCTTTATCTTATCAAAAAGAGTATTCTGATTCTAAAAGTTTTGATGTAACTTTATCTCACAATGGTGTTGGCTCATCTTTTTCTAACAATGCTGTTCATGCTAATTTTATTTTTGAGTTTTAAATTCTAATAAAAAGAACTTTCGTTCTTTTTATTAGGCTAATGCTTTTAAGCAAATTATCATACTACTAAACTGTAGTTTGGATAAAGAGTAGATTGAAGTTCCATAATAATTTATGAGAACTAAATCGGGGGAAGGGTTGACCAGATAGTCAAGTCATGGACACAAAAAAAAGGGACATGACTACTTAGTCAAAAAAATTATACCAAAGTTTGACTATATAGTCAAGAGTTTTTATCACTTAATCTAATGAAAATTACTTTTTTCTAATTGACTCAAAAAAAAGCTTCAATTGTTTCATACAAGTTTCAAAATGCATTCCATCTTGAGACTTCTTTGCAGTTGACAAAGCACCTTCAATAGTCGCAACTACAAACACTGCTAGACCTTTGATATCTTCATATTCTATTTCATTGTTAGCTTTTGCTTTTAGAAATACTTTTTCTAAAATTCCTTCAAAGTGAGTATATACTTTCTCTAAAGCCACCTTGAAATCTTTGTCTTGATGAGAAAGTTCTTGAACTAAAGTATTTAATCTACATCCAAAAGTAAAGTTAAATGACTCTTTATTGTTTAAAACTTCAAACATTGCATCAATATAGTTACCTTCTGTATCTAAAATCGCACCATACTTTTTATCTATATATTCAAAAATATGAGCATCAATAACAGCTAACATTAACTCTTTTTTAGATTTAAAAAAATGATACATACTACCTTTGTTCATTTTTGCTTTTTTAAGGATTTTATCAACTGATGTCGCATAGTATCCATTTTCATAAATCTCATCAAAAGTTACTTTTAATAATCTGTCTTTACTACTCATACTTTTCCTTATTTACTTAATGCTATTTTTATTCCTAGTGATATTAAAACAGCACCAACTGCTCTATCGAACCAAGCTCCAAATTTATTAAAAAATCTTCTTACACTATCTTTAGTTAAAAACAATGAAGTTATTACAAAATATAGTGTTGCTAGTAATACACAAAATAGTCCATAAATAGCTTGAACAAAAAGTGGAGTATCAATACTTATCACAACTGTAAACATTGATAGAAAAAATAGTGTTGCCTTTGGATTTAATGCATTACATAAAAATCCTACCATAAAAGATTTAAAATCACTTATGTTTTTATCATCTATTGTGTTATTATTATCAATTTTGAAACCTTTTGACCTCAAACTTGATATTCCAAGGTAGATTAAATATGCTGCACCTAGATATTTAATAATATTAAAAAGAATAATTGACTTTGAAATAATAAGCCCAATTCCTAATATACAATATATTATATGAATAGAACTTCCAAGACCTATTCCAATACTTGTGAAAATAGAAGCTCTTCTTCCATAAGTAATACTTTGTTTAAACACCATTGCAAAATCTGGACCCGGAGCTAATAATGCAATAAGCAAAGCGGTCATTAAAATCATAAACTCATTTATATATAATGTAAAATCCATAATGTACCTTTAGTTTCTTTTTTGTCCAGGTTTTGGTTTGCTTACTTGTTTTTGTAAATCTATACTAAGGTTATTATAGAAAAGCTCTCCATAATCTGTTGTTCTATTGATTGTTTCATAAGCTTGTAAAATACTATTGTTATATCTTACTGCATCTTTTAAAATATTGATAATATTAATTGACTCTAAAAAGTTTACATGAGATGGCGCTTCAACAGGAGAAGAATAGTATTTGTGCATTCTTTCCACTAAGTTTTTATTTCTAATTTCTATAAATACTGACTCAATAGGTGATTTAAAGAAAAGAATCTTTTGCTTGACATTTATAGAGATATATGTTGTTTCCATTCCATAGATTTTTCTTGAAAATGAATCAAACAAGAAAAGCTTTTTATTATAGTTATTGTTAAATAGTTCATATATAAGTTCTAAAATTTTGATTTTTTCTTCTTTTGTATAAAAGTTACCAAAGTTAGCAAAACAGAAAGATAATACTGATTTAATAGAGTACCACTCTGTAGTATCATAATCATATCTAAGCATTTGTTCTATTCTTGCTTGTTTTAACTCTTCTATTTCTGTTGAAGTTTTTGTTCTATATACTTTCTTTACTGCTGTATCTCTATACATAGGTCCAGGGAATTGTGCTTGAATTACAAATCTTCTATTTTTTTCAATATCCATTATGTATTTTAATCTTCCATAATAGTCTTCATCTATAATTCTTACTTCTTTTTGGGGAATCTGAGTAATTGACTTAACAAACTCATCACCTGTACATCCCTCTTCCCAAATAAAATCTGGATATCTAAATATTGTACATATTTTTTGTTTTACATCTTCATTTGGCTCTATATCAGAAATATTATCAATCCAAGAAGTAACTGTTCTTCTATCTTTTTGAATCAATGAAGCAAATTTAGATATACTTAGATTAGACCTTTTAAAAATTTCTATAAACTTCTCAATGCCGTTTTTATACATCATTCTCAAACCTTAAACTTATATTTAAGCATTATTGTACCAAAACAATACATAAGAACAAATATTGTACATATTTAAATTTTCATAAAAAAAATTGCCGTTTCCAAAACAAAAAATATACATTACCTAAATATAAATCTCATGTATAATGAAAGTCAATTAATTTTATGAAGGATTAACATGAGCGCAGGAAAAAAATTTAGAGAGGCTTTAAAAGAAGAAAGTCCTTTACAAATTGTAGGAACAATTAATGCTTACCAAGCATTACAAGCTACAAAAGTTGGACACAAAGCTATCTACCTTTCTGGTGGTGGTATTGCAAACGCTTCTTACGGATTACCTGATTTAGGTATGACTATGATTGAGGATGTATGTATTGATATTAGAAGAATTACTTCTATTTGTGATACTCCAGTAATCGTAGATGCTGATACAGGTTGGGGACATGCATTTAATGTTGCAAGAACTGTTAAAGAATTCATTAGATCTGGTGCAGCTGGTATGCATATCGAAGATCAAGTTGCAGCTAAAAGATGTGGTCACAGACCAAACAAAGAGTTAGTTACAACTGAAGAAATGTGTGACAGAATTAGAGCAGCAGTAGATGCTAAAATGCAATTAGACCCAGAGTTCTATATTATTGCTAGAACTGATGCACACCAATCAGAAGGTCAAGATGCAGCAGTTGCTAGAGCAAAAGCTTACGTTGAAGCTGGTGCAGATGCTATTTTTGCTGAAGCAATTCATACTTTAAAAGAGTATAAAGAGTTCTGCGATCAAATTGATGTTCCAGTATTAGCAAACATTACTGAATTTGGTGCAACTCCAATGTTCACAACTGAAGAATTAGCTTCTGTTGGAATTGATATGGTACTTTACCCATTATCAGCATTTAGAGCAATGAACAAAGCTGCATTAAATGTATACCAAGAATTAAAAGACAAAGGTACTCAAGAAGGTGTTCTTGATACTATGCAAACAAGAATGGAACTATACGATATGTTAGGTTACCATGAGTATGAAAAGAAAATGGATGAATTATTTGCTAAGGGAAAAGCAAAATAATTTATACATAAATTATAATTTAAATTAAAAAAATCTAGGGAAAAGATAAATATAAGGAGAATATAATGAGTGGATTAGCAGGTGTTACAGCAGGTCAATCAGCAATTTGTACGTGTGGATTAGGAAATGGTCTTAACTATAGAGGTTATGATATTGCAGATTTAGCTTTAAAAGCTGACTTCGAAGAAGTTGCATTTTTACTATTAAATGGTGAATTACCAAATAAACAAGAACTTAAAATGTTCAGAAGAAAAATTATTGCAGGTAGACAATTACCAGCTTCTGTAAAAGAAGTATTAAAAGCAATTCCAGCTTCTTCTCACCCAATGGATGTTATGAAGACTGCTACTTCAGCTTTAGGTTGTATTGAGCCAGAAGCAGAAGATTTCTCTGACCAAATGGATAAAATTACAAGATTATTAGGAGCATTTCCTTCATTCTTAGTTTACTGGCATCACTGGCACGTAAATGGTAAAGAGATTGAATTAGCTTCTGATGAAGATACAATTGCAGGATATATTGTAGAAAGATTAAAAGAAGTTAAACCATTAGACGTAGAAGTTAAAGCTATGAACGCTATGTTAACTTTATATGCAGAGCACGAATTCAATGCATCAACTTTTGCAAACAGAATTACAGCATCAACTTTATCAGACATCTACTCTTGTATGACTACTGGTATTGGTACATTAAAAGGTCACTTACACGGTGGAGCAAATGAAGTTGCAATTAAATTTGTACTTGGATTTGACAATGTTGAGCACGCGTTAACTTCAGTTGATGAATTATTCGCTAAAAAAGAAAAAATCATGGGATTCGGTCACAGAGTATATAGAGAAGTTGACCCAAGATCTCCTATCGGATTCGAATTAGCAAAAGAATTAAAAGAGTTAGAAACTTCTGACCCTAAATTATTTGATATTGCTAAAGCAGTTAGAGATAAAGTTAAAGCTGAAAAAGGTTTACCAGATAATATCGACTTCTTCGGTGGATTAATTTATCACTATATGGAAATCGAAAGATTATATTATACTCCATTATTCATTATGTCAAGAGCTGCTGGATGGGCTGCTCACGCATTTGAACAAAGAGCAAACAACAGAATTATCAGACCAAGTTCAGAGTATACTGGACCTGAGCCAAGAGATTTCGTTGCTTTAGAAGATAGAGCATAATAAACTACTCTTCCCTTACGGGAAACAAATTTGACTAAAACTATTTTAAGTAAGCTTTCAAAGCTTACTTAAAACAAAGTGCCACACTTCAGTGGATAAATTCATATAAAATTTAGCACTGATGGCAAAATATTGGGAAAACCTAAACTTTAATAAACAGGTATATAAAATGACAAACGAAAAATATCTTAAAGACCTTGATGGTGTAGATGGTGTTAAGTATTATGATGTAAAATCAGCAGTAGAAGATATTACTCCTGGTTCATTTGAAAAACTAAACTATACTTCAAGAGTATTAGCAGAAAACTTAATTAGAAAATGTCCAAGTGAAGACTTAAAAGATTCACTAGTTCAATTAATTGAAAAAAGAACAGACAAGGATTTCCCTTGGTATCCATCAAGAGTAATCTGTCACGATATCTTAGGACTTACAGCATTTGTTGACTTAGCAGGACTAAGAGAAGCAGTTGCTAGTAAAGGTGGAAACCCTGATAAGGTTAACCCAGTTGTTCCAACACAATTAATCGTTGACCACTCATTAGCAGTAGAGTGTGGTGGATTTGATCCAGATGCATTCCAAAAAAATAGAGATATCGAAGACAGAAGAAATGCAGATAGATTCCACTTTATTAACTGGACTAAAGAAGCATTTAACAATGTAGATGTTATTCCTCCAGGTAATGGTATTATGCACCAAATCAACCTTGAAAAAATGTCTCCAGTTGTACACTTAAATGATGGTGTTGCAAGTCCAGATACATTAGTTGGTACTGACTCACATACTCCACACGTAGATGCACTTGGTGTAATCGCTGTTGGTGTTGGTGGATTAGAAGCTGAAAACGTAATGTTAGGTAACCCTTCATATATGAGAGTTCCTGAAATCATTGGTGTTGAAATTACTGGTGAAAGAGCACCTGGAATTACTGCAACGGATATTGCACTTTCAATGACTTCATTCTTAAGAGAAAATAATGTTATCTCTGCATATTTAGAGTTCTTTGGATCTGGTATTAAATACCTTAACTTAGGTGATAGAGCTACTATTGCAAATATGACTCCTGAATATGGAGCATCTGCTGGTATGTTCGCTATTGATGAGCAAACTATTTCTTACTTAAAAGTAACAGGTAGAGAGCAAAAACAATGTGAATTAGTTGAAGCTTACGCTAAAGCAAATGGTTTATGGGCAGATCAATTTGACAATGCTACATATGCTAGAACTATTCAATTTGACTTATCTAAAGTAACTAGATCTTTAGCAGGTCCTTCTAAACCTCATAAATTAGTTCCAACTTCTACTTTAAAAGATGAAGGTATTGTAAAAGAGTGGACTCAAGAAGGTGATTTAATTCCAGATGGTGGTATTTTAATTGCTGCTATTACTTCTTGTACAAATACTTCAAACCCAAGAAACGTTATTGCTGCTGGTTTACTAGCTAAGAAAGCAAACGAACATGGATTACAAAGAAAGCCATGGGTTAAGTCTTCATTAGCACCAGGTTCAAAAGTTATTGAAGTATATTTAAAAGAAGCTGGATTACTACCTGAAATGGAAAAATTAGGATTCGGTGTTGTTGGTTTTGCATGTACTACTTGTAATGGTATGTCTGGTGCATTAGATGAAAAAATCCAACAAGAAGTAATTGATAGAGATATCTATTCAACTGCTGTACTTTCTGGAAACAGAAACTTTGATGGAAGAATTCACCCATACGTAAAAGAAGCATTCTTAGCATCTCCTGCACTTGTTATTGCATATGCATTAGCTGGTACTGTTAGATTTGATATTGAAAATGACTCTTTAGGAAAAGATGCAAATGGAAACGACATCAAGTTAGCTGATTTATGGCCATCTGATGAAGAGATTGATGCAGTTGAAAAAGAGTTTGTTAGACCTGAAATGTATAACAACATTTATGACCCAATGTTTAATAGAGATGGAATTACTGCTGTTAAAGCTGAGCCATTCTATAAGTGGAATCCAAACTCAACTTATATTCAAAAACCACCATATTGGGAAGATGAATATATGCAAATGCCTGCACTTAAAGGTTTAAGACCATTAGGTGTATTCCCAGATAATATCACAACTGACCACTTATCGCCATCAAATGCTATTTTACCAGATTCAGCTTCTGGTGAATATTGTATTTCAAAAGGTCTTCCAATTCCTGACCTTAACTCTTATGCTACGCATAGAGGTGACCACAATACTGCTTCTAGAGCAACATTAGCAAATCCAAAACTATTTAATGAAATGGTTAAAGATGAAAATGGAAATGTTAAGCAAGGTTCATTAACTAAGATTATGCCAGAAGGTACTGAGTCAAGAATGTGGGAAGCTATTGAAGAGTATAACAATAGAAAACAACCACTTATTATCATTGCTGGTACTAACTATGGTCAAGGTTCATCAAGAGACTGGGCAGCTAAAGGTGTAAGACTTGCTGGTGTTGAAGTTCTTATTGCTGAGTCAATTGAGAGAATTCACAGAACTAACTTAGTTGGAATGGGTGTATTACCATTACAATTTAAAGAAGGTGATACAAGATTTACTTACAATATTGATGGTTCTGAAACTTTTGATATTGAAGGTGAAATCACTCCAAGATGTGACTTAACTGTTGTTATGACAAGAGCAAATGGTGAAGTTGTTAAATTCCCTGTATTATGTAGATTAGATACTTCTGCTGAAGTTGAAGTTTACAAAAATGGTGGTATTTTACAAAAATTCGCTAAAGATGTTGTTGCTGAAACTAAGTAAGACTAACATCTAAATTTAAAAAAGAGGTTCTCCTCTTTTTTAGATATTTATAGAAGAATTAATATAGATTTTTCTATAAATATTTAAAATTAAAAAGGGAAAATTATTATGAGTTATCAACCACAATTTAAAGTAAAAGCAACATATATGAGAGGTGGTACTTCAAAGGGTACTTTCTTTAATATTGCAGACCTTCCAAAAGAAGCACAAGAAGATGGAAGAAAAAGAGATAAATTACTTCAAAGAATTGTAGGTTCTCCTGACATTTATAAAAAGCAAATGGACGGTATGGGTGGAGCTTCTTCATCTACTTCTAAAGCTATTTTAGTTGGTAAATCTGATGTTCCAAATCATGATGTAGATTACTACTTCTGCCAAGTTGCAATTGATAAAGACTTTGTAGATATGAGTGGAAACTGTGGAAACTTATCATCTGCTGTTGGTCCTTTTGCTATTCATGAAGGATTAGTTGATAATGTACCTGAAAATGGTGTTTGTTGTGTAAGAATTTGGCAAGCAAATATCAAAAAAACTATTCTATGTTATGTAACAATGGAAAATGGAATGGTTAAAGAGATGGGAGATTATGAGATTGATGGTGTTGCTTTCCCTGCTGAAGAAATCAAATTAGAGTTTGTTGAGCCAGTTGACCCATCTGAAGAACTGTTCCCTACTGGAAATTTAGTAGATGATTTAGAAGTTGAAGGTGTTGGTACATTTAAGGCAACTATGATTACTGCTGGTATTCCAACTGTATTTGTAAATGCTGATGAAATTGGATACAAAGGAACTGAACTTCAAGGTGATATTAACTCTGATACTGAAGCTTTAGAGAGATTTGAAAAAATCAGAATTGCGGGTGCTCTTAAAATGGGTGTTATGCAAAGTGCCGAGGATGCCTTAACTCAACAACACACACCAAAAATTGCATTTGTATCTGGCGCACAAGACTTTATAACTTCTTCTGGTAAAGAAGTAAAAGCAGATGAAATGGATTTACATGTAAGAGCTTTATCTATGCAACAACTACACCATGCGATGATGGGAACTGCTTCAGTTGCTATTGGTGTTGCTGCTTGTATTCCAGGGACATTAGTTAACCTTGCTGCTGGTGGAGGAGAGAAAGATACAGTTACTTTCGGTCATCCATCAGGGGCAATCAAGGTTGGAGCATCTTTATCACAGAAAGATGGAAAATATATTGTAGAAAAAGCTAGTATGAGTAGAAGTGCAAGAATCATCATGGATGGTAATGTTCACGTACCTGCTGGCACTATGGACGTTTAATTAGACAATATAGCCAAGCTGAAAAGGTCTGAACTTTATGTTCAGGCCTTTTTTTATTGATTAAAATCAATAAACTAACCTCTCTTTTATGTAATACTTCCTAAAATTTATTAGGATATGTTATGCAATTTTCAACTTCTCCCAAACAACAAGTTATAGAACAAACATGGAAAGAAAAATTTTGTTCACAAGCTCACCAAATGTTTTTTGTAAGTGCAATCTTTTTCTCTATCTTTATAATGATAATGACCCTATTTTCTTTGATGGGTAAAACATCTTTAGAGTTTTCTACTATTCATGGTTTTGGACTAAACTATGCAGTATTTACAAATGCTTTCTTAGGGTTTTTAATTACAGTTATTCCAAAATATAATGCAGCCCCTGCAATTAAAGAAAGCCTATATGTAAAGCCATGGATTATTATGCAAGGTGGTATTTTCATAGGCTTATTAATAAATTCATTAGTTGGAAAACTAATTGTTGCATTAGTGATGTTTTATTTTGCAAAGATTTTTTACTCAACTATAAAAGAAGGAAAAGCCTTTATCAAAGAGGATAGTATTTACTTAAACTCTATTTTTATTATAGGTGCTGTTCTTCTTACTATTGAAGCTTTATTTAGTCTAAATTTATCTTATTTAATCTTCTTTGCTTATTTAATAAATATGGTGTATTTTGTAGCTTTAAGAATGATTCCAGGGTTTTATTTTACCTATACAAAAATCAATCCATGGCAAAAACCTAAGTTTATTAAACCTTTATCTTTTGTACTTATCACAATTGTTGCTATTGCTTTACAGTTTGACTTAAAGTCTCTTATTATTGCTAGTTCATTTTTATCATTTTTATTTTTTACATATGTATTTATTAAACTTAATATGTTTAAAAAGACAAGTGCCATTTTACAGATTTTAGTACTAGGTTTTGCATGGTTTCCATTAGGTTTTGCAGGAATATTTATAGAATCACTAGTAGAAGGTTCTATTTTAAAATTAGGACTTCATATTTTTGCCCTTGGGTTTGTGACAACTTTATTAATTGGGTTTGGAAGTAGAGTTAGCTTAGGTCATGCAATTCCTGCTCAACCTATTGTTGCAGATGAACTTACTAAATGGCTTTTTGTATTAACACAAGTTTTAGTTATAGCAAGAGTTGCTGCTTCTATTTTAGTATTAGATAACTCAACTATGTTTATGAATATCTTACACTTAAGTGCAACTATTTGGATACTTTTATTTTTTGTTTGGACTTTAAAATATGGGAAATATCTACTTAGAATTTAATACCTATTGATTTACATTAATAGGTATTACTATTGTAAACTCTTCACCTTTGTATTTTCCTTTTTCATACTCATATACAATTGTTTCATTATAAATTTGCCCATTAAAATGCTTTTTTATAATCTCAGAAGACATATAAAGACCTAAACCAGTTCCTTGGGATTTATGTTTTGTAGTAAAATACGGTTCATAAATCTTCTCTTTAATTTTCTCTTTAATTCCACCTGCATTATCAGATACTTTAATAATAACCTTATCATCTTCGATATAATTTTTCATAAAGATATACTTTTTATTTTCTGGTTTTAAATTAGCTTGAATAGCATCTTTTGCATTGTTAATAAGATTAATAACTACTTGCATTAGTTCAAACTTATAACCTTTTATATTAACTGGTGTTAAATCAGTATGTAGATATATTCCATGTGACTTATATGAAGTTTCAAAGATTTCGATATTCTCTTTTATAATATCTTCTAAGTTAAATGTTTCAAGCTCTTTATTTGGGTTAAAGAAGTTTCTAAACTTATCAATAATTGTAGATAGATATTGAACTGTATCAACTATTTTTTCTAAATCTCTTACAGTCTCTTCTTTTTTATCTATCTTAAGCTCTATTTGCATAATTTGACTTGAAGAGATAGTACTAATTACATTTAAAGGCTGTCTCCATTGGTGGGCAATATTACCAATCATTTCACCCATAGAGGCTAATTTACTTTGTTGGTAAATCATTTGTTCTTTTTTCTTATTATCTTTTTGTAGTCTAATAATTTCATCAACATCCGTATGAAAACCTGTCATTCTTATTGGTTTTCCTTCTATATCAAAAAATACTTTTCCTCTAATTCTTAGCCATCTATAAGAACCATCTTTACATCTAAACCTATAATGGTCTTGATAAAAGCTTGTTTCTCCCCTTAGATGTTTAGCTAGTTTTTTTAAAGTATTTTTATAATCAGCAGGATGAACACTCTTTTTCCAAAAGTTTTTAATATCATCTACCTCATCTAAAGAGTTATAACCTAACATCTCTAAATATCTTCTAGAGTAGTATGCACTATCATTTACTAAATCTAAGTCCCAAAGCCCATCTTGAACTCCCTCAATAGCTCTTGCATATTGCTCTTTTAAATCTCTTAATTCATCAATAATATCTTTTAGATTCACGGCAAAGTTATCAAACTCTAAAATATTGCTCTGTTCATAAATCACTAGTTTATTGTCTTTTGATTCTTTTGCAAAGTTTAGAAGTTTTGAGAAGGGTTCTATAAAATATCTATTTGTGAAGATATATAAAATTGTAAAAGAGACTACAACAAAAAGAAGTAATAATATACCAGCTTTCATAAAATCATTTTTCAATAATGAAATTGAAGAGTTATTGATAATATATATTACATTTATAAAGTCATTATTGCTAATGTCAACTCTTTCATTGAAATATATCTTGTCATTGTTCTTTATAATCTCTTTGTTTTTTAAACTCTCTATATTTGTTAATTCATTTTTTGCAGTTGTTGCTACTAAATAATCATCATGGTAAACAAACACATCTACTAAAGAGGCATTTTCTTTGATATTAGAAACTATAGAGAAGTTGTCATTTATGATTTTCCCCGCATAAAGTTTTGCATTTACTCTTCCTGTTTCTTGATTAATAATCTTTTTAGAACTAAGAAGAATTAAAAACTTCTCTCCTTTGTTTTCTATGATTAAAAAGATATTTCCTTCTTTTACTCTTTTTTTACTTATTTGTTTAATTATATAATCTGTATCAAATAAAGAGTTACTAAAATCAATAATCTCTTTATCCTTTTCTAAATAGAGTAAATCTACTTGATCAGTAGATATTGAATCACTTATTAATCTCTCTATAGAGTTTTCACTTTCATCTACTTTTGAAAGAATCTTACTTATTTTAAAAGTAATCTCATCAAGACTTTTTTTCTCATTTGATACTATTATTTTTGTTAGATTTTTTGTTTGATTAAAGTACTGTTTTAAATTGTGATTTAGTACTTTTTCTGTAGAAAAGTATGCCCAAATAGAAATACCAAAAGATACAACTATTAAAAATATTATAATAGATAAACTATTTATTAAGGTAAGGGAAAATTTCTTTTTCTTAATCATCTTTTGTATACCTAAAAGCTATATTTCTTAAATTCTCCAACTCAGTTTTATCTATGTTTTTATCTACTAGAGCAAACTCTCCTGAGTAAATAGTTGGAACCTTATATGATTGATTAGAGATATCAAACTTAATTGCTTCTGCCATTGCTACACCATTATCATCATTCATTCTCATAACAGTTATATCAAGCTCACCTTTTTCGATAGCTTCTAACTCTTTAAAGCCTCCACCCCAGCCATTTACTTTTATTTTACCTAATAAATTTTTCTCTTTTAATGCTTCTATTGCTCCCATTGCAATATCAGTTGTACAAGCATAGATAAACTTTATATTACTATCTCTATTAAGTAAATCGAGTGTTGCATTTTTTGCTTTCTCTTTATTTACATCAGTATAGTATTCATGTATTACTTTCAATTCAGAGTTTTTCCTAATATAGTCTACGAATTTATTTCCCCTCATAAAACTAACATACCCTTTTGAACCATATAAAACAGCATAATTTCCTTTTCCATTTGTCTGTTTTATATAATAGTCTGCTAAAAGTTTACTTCCCTTATAATGGTCAAAACCAACATAAATAAAAGGTTGTCTCTCTCCCCATGCTTTTATAGGAGTTGTTATATTCTGTAAAATAAGTTTTGTTTTTCTTTTGCTAATAATTCTTTCTATAAACTTTTTATGTTTATTAGCATCAAGGGTAAAAATAAGATAGTCAGGATTTAGTTTTAATGCTTTCATTAAGTGTTTTGATTGCTCTTTAATTTCAATTGCAGGTTTTGAAAAGAACTCAATTAGTTCATAATCTATATTTAACTCTTTTAATCTTTTCTCAAAAGAGATTTTACTTTTTCTCCAATAATCAGAAATCTGATTTGCAGGATACACAAGTACAACTTTTATTTTTTTATTCTTTTTTTCTAAAGCCTGTGCATTCTCTTTTACAGTTCTTTTAAACTCATTGTATTTGTATTCTTGTTTATTTTTTTCTAGATATTCTTTAACTTGATAATACTCACTATTAGTTGCATTTAAAGCAGTAAGCATAAATAAAAGTAATAAAATTTTTGGAAGATATTTCATATTTTGCCTTTAATAAAAAATATTATAACAAAATTGTAAAATTTAGTAAATAAATGGTTTGTAAGTTCTTAAGTAAAGTAGCCTAGGCTACTTTACAAGTTTTGATATTTCTTTAAATACAGGGTGTTTAGCGTTTACTGTTAGCTCAAATAATAGTGATTCATAAGTAGTTGGAATAGCACCTGCTTGAACAAGTCTAGTTATTGCCATCTCTTTATCTTTCTCTTTTCTTGAGTTAACACAATCAGTTACTAATACAACTTTAAAGCCCTCTTCTAATAAATCAATTGCCGTTTGTAAAACACAAACATGAGTTTCAATACCTGCTAAAATAACAGTATCTCTACCACTTGCTTTAATTGCATTTAATCCATCTTCATTTCCACAACAAGAGAATGTTGTTTTTTCAAAGTGAGGATAATCTTTTGTTAGTTCTTGAATACTAGGAATTGTTTCACCAATACCTTTTTTATATTGTTCATTTACAATAACAGGAACTTCATGCAATTTTAATCCTTTGATTAAAATCTGTAAGTTCTTTTCTAACTCTTCATTATTTGAAATATGTGGGAATAGTTTTTCTTGGATATCTACTTGTACAAAGATTGAATTTTCTGGTTTTATTCTCATATTATCTCCTTAATTTAATAATTAATAATACAAAAATATATAGGGAAAATCTAGTAAATTTACTATTTTACTTGGGATTTTTTTAATTTGAGAAGTAACTAAGCATAAAGGGCAAAAAGCCCTTAAAAATGCTATGCAAATGCTACTTTTTCTGCTCGCGCTAGTAACTCTTTTGCACCTTGGTCAATAAAAGTTTGAGCTAAAGTTTTACCAATTGTTTTATATTCATTAATATCTGCAACAATATCTTCTTGAATATATTCACTTCCATCTGGCATACCAACAATTGCTCTAACATCAACAGAGTTTTCATCAATAATAGTTGCTTTAATTCCAATAGGAACTTGACAACCACCTTCTAATGTTCTAACAAAATCTCTTTCAATTGTAGATTCAATTTCTGCGTTTTTATCATGTAATACAGATAATAACTCAACTAACTCTGGATTATCTAAAGTTTCAATTCCTAAAGTTGCTTGTCCCATTGATGGAATCATATCTTCTGTTGAAATAGGATTAAAGTGTTTAACTTCATCTTCAATTTTAAGTTTTTGAACACCTGTTGCAGCTAAAATAATAGCATCATACTCACCAGCTTTTAGTTTTCCTATTCTAGTATTAATATTTCCTCTTAAGTCTTTTAAAACAATATCAGGTCTTAATAGTTTAATTTCAAGTCTTCTTCTTAAACTTGTAGTTCCTACAACTGCATTTTCAGGTAGTTCTTGAATACTTGCATACTTTTCACTTAAAAGTGCATCTCTTGGGTCAAACCTTTTAGAAAGTGCAGCTAATACAAAACCATCTTCAAACTCAACTGGAACATCTTTTAAAGAGTGAACAGCAATATCAGCTTCTTTATTTAAAAGTGCTATCTCTAACTCTTTTGTAAATAAACCTTTACCACCAATTTTTGCTAAAGGAACATCTAAAATCTTATCTGCTTTTGTAGAAAATGATTTTAACTCAACTTCTAAGTCTGGATAGTGCTCATTTAATTGTGCTTTGATATATTCACTTTGCCATAATGCTAAATTACTACTTCTTGTTGCTATTACTATTTTCTTCATTTATTTTCCTAACTCTTCATATTTTAATTTAGATTTATCTTGTTCACCATTAATAAAAACAGTTGGTGTACCTTGAACTAAAACATTTTCACCCATAGATACATCTTCAAAGATTTCTTCATTTATTTTTTTGCTGTTTATATCTTCTTTTGTATATGATGTTTTAAACACTTTATTAAATACATCAATTACAATAGTTTCATCTTTTACTTTTGATGAAAACTTTTCATCCCAAAATACTGAATATACTTTTTGCTCAATATCTTTTATTCCATCATGCTTTGCTTTAGCCATTAGTTTTACTAAAGGAGCTGCTGCTGGATGAATAGCTAAAAGAGGAAAATGATAATAGTATAATGCTATTTTATCTTCATATTTTTTAACATGCTTAATTACATCTGGCACATAATCCATACAAAAAGGACATAAAGGGTCAGAGAAGACTACAATCTTATCTTTTGCATTATGATTTCCTGCAATTAATCTTTTCTTATCATAATATTTCTCAGTTAATTTAGGAGTCATTACATCTTTTAGTGATTTTCCTGTTTTTAAGTCAAATAACTCAGATGAGATAACTTCTCCATTTGAAAATACTATATCTTTAGCATTTACTTTATTTCCAGCCATTGTTGCTTTAATATCAACAATAAAACCGTACCAACCCTTTTGAGCTAACTCTTTTTTCATAAAAATTGATAAATCATCAACCTCTACTCTAGGGTTTTGAGAAAATCTTTTCTTTTCAAACTCTAATATTTGGTCTTCAATTTTATCAGCACTTAAATAAGTTGCCAATAAAAATATTGGAAGCAGTAGTTTTAAAATCATATATTTCCTTTCATTAATTTCTAGTTTTTACAGTTATCTTTTTAACATGTAATAACTCTTTTGCTCTATCAAGCATTGGAGAATTTAATATCTCATTTAATTCTAACTCTCTTTGAGAAGGAGCTGGGTTTGCTGTTTTTTGCATATCAGCAACACAACCAGAACCTACCTCAACATCTTCAATCATAGAGCCACTATCAGATGAGTTATTTTGTTCTTCATTTTTAGATTCGTACCATTTTTTAGCTTCATCCAAAGAAATATCATTCACCTGAGCAATTCTTCTTATTTCATTCTCAATATTTTCTTCTTGTGGCTTTTTTTTAGGCTCCTCTTGTGGAGGGGTCTTCCTTTATAAATTCAATCTCTGTATTTTCACCGAAAATATCATAAATGAATATTTTGATTACACCATAATGTTTAAGTAAGAATTTTCTATCTTCCCCTTGTGCATAAGAGCTTATTTGAAGTTTATTATCTTCAAATGATTTATAGATAAAATTATGCTCAAAAAGTTCTCCTAATTGAACATCTCTTTCATAAACTTTATTGATAAGTTTTTCATACACATCTTTGTTTGGGTCATAGGCTTCAACAACAGGTTCTTCTTGGGCTATTTGTACAGGTTCAAGAGGCTGTTCTACTTGTACATTTTCAGTTTGTACTTCACTTTGGTTTACTGACTCTTGAGCTTGAACAGGTTCAGAGGTAGCTTCAAAAGGTGTACTATTTTCAAATGGACTAGAAGAAGGCTCTTCTTGTACAACTGGTGTTTCAACTTGTGTAGTCTCAGACACAGTTGAAGTTTCAGAAGAAATCACCTCTTCTTTTGTTTGTTCAGTACTTGGTTCATCAAATGGTGTTGCAAACTCATCAAAAGGAGTAGCAAAACTATCTTCTTGCACCTCTGGTTCTTTTTCTAAAGTAGTTTGAGCTACTGGTTCTTGAATTTGAGTTGATTCTTGTACTGGTTCTTCTTTTACTTGAACTACTTCTTGTGTAGGTTCTTGTTCAAAAGGAACTGCTTCTTGAACAGCTGCTTTCTCTACAGTTTCTATAGGTTTTACAGTCTCAATTGCATCAATACTATCTAAAGAGATATCATTTTGTGCATTTGCAGTACGTTGGTTTTGATGATATTGTTCATTTAACTGTACTGGCTTATCATCATAGGCATGATTAATATCATTGTTTGCATGCTCTACAACTTTTTGAACTGATATCGCCTCTTTCATCATAGGCTTAACTTCTACTTCTTCAACTTGATTGATAATATCATCAATAGTTTTTAGGTTTGTTGCTTCAATCATTTTTAGAAGACTTAAAATAAGAACAAAAGATCCATCTGAATTTAAAGCTAGTAAATGTTTTGCGTCACTTAATATTCTAAAGAATCTATCAAAAAGAAGTAAATCAAATTTTGCATCTTTATCAAGCATCTTCTGTCTAAGATAAATTGTCATCTCATCACAAACTTGAGAAACCTCATAATTCTCAAGCTCTTTAACTAAGTCTCTTACATCACCTTTTTTTAATATTACATCAAAAATCTTATCCATAAGTTCTGGTTCAATAAGACCTAACATATCAACTACAGCTGCTACTGTTATTTTTCCCTTTGAGAAAATAATAGCTTGGTCAAGTAAAGTTAGAGTATCCCTTAAACTTCCTTGTCCACTTCTTGAAATAATATCAATTGCAGCAGTTTCAAACTCAATATTCTCTTCATTTAAAATATGTGATAAGTGATGAAGTACATCAGTATTTGCAATTTTATTAAATCTAAAGTGTTGAGTACGGCTTAAAATAGTTGCTGGAAGTTTTAGTGGGTCAGTAGTTGCAAGAATAAACTTTACAAAACCAGGAGGTTCTTCAAGTGTTTTAAGTAAGGCATTAAATGCTTGTGTAGTAAGCATATGAACCTCATCGATAATAAACACTTTAAATCTAGCACTGCTTGGTTTGTATTTTGTGTGCTCAATTAAATCTTTAATATCATCAATACCTCTATTTGAAGCAGCATCCATCTCTATAACATCTAGGTGTCTATTTGCATTTGCACTTTGACAGTTTTCACATACTTCACATGGCTTTGATGTAGGTCCATTTGAGCAAAGAAGCGCTTTTGCCATAATTCTTGCAGTTGAAGTTTTACCACTTCCTCTTAATCCACTAAAAAGGTAAGCATGAGATAATCTGTTTGAGTCTAATGCCAATGAAAGAGTTTGTGAAATTGTTGTTTGCCCAACTAAATCTTCAAATCTTTTTGGTCTATATTTTAATGCTAAAACTTTTTTTTCAATTTCATTATTACTCATGTACTTCCCTTACCATTATTTTTCCACCATCTTCCCAATTTTCTAAAATCATATTAATCATATCTTTTTTTATTTCACCTGTGTAGAAAACTTTTATTCTTGTTTCTTTATTTTTTATATTATTAGAAGTCAAACTCTCTAATCTTCTTGCAATAGCAGAACCTGTCTCAATTAATTTTATATTTGCTCCCATAATCTCTTTTATTAAATCACTAACTAAAGGATAATGAGTACAACCTAAAACTATAGTATCTACACTTTTTTCTTTCATAGGTTCTAACCAAGTAGTTAACATCTTATGTGTATCTACATGGGAAACTTTTCCGTTTTCTATTTGTTCAACTAAACCTTTACAAGCTTGGTCATAAACCATAACTTCATGCTCTAAAGATAAATCCTTTAAAAGCTTTTGATACTTTTCACCACTTAAAGTAGCAGGTGTTGCTAGAACTCCTATACTTTTAGATTCAGTTGTTTGCATTGCTGGTTTTACACCAGGTTCTGTTCCTATTACAATTAAATTAGGAAACTCTTCTCTTAAATTTATAATTGCTGCTGATGTTGCTGTGTTACACGCTACAATTAAAGCATCTATTTTATGTGTTTTTATTAAATAATTTGTAATATCTAAACTATGCTTTAAAATTTGTTCTTTTGTTTTTTCTCCATAAGGGGCAAACAATGTATCTGCAATATAAAAAACCTCAATACCCTTTAAAGAGTTTGCGATTGCTTGAACTACTGTTAAGCCTCCAAGACCTGAATCAAACACACCAACTTTCAAACAAAACCTTTATAAAATAAGAAAGATTATATCTAAAAACTTATAACTAATTAGTTAAATAATAAATATTTAAAGCCTTAATATTTTAAGCTTTAAAAGTTAAAATTTGAAAAAAAGAAAGGCATAACTTGTTTCATCACTTTCATCCTTATAAACCCTACTTAAATAAAGATACAAAAAAGATTATTGTAGGTACTTTGCCACCTCCAAGATTTTGTAAAAAAGAGTTTAAAAAAGAGGATGTAAACTTTTGTTATGGTTCAAAAGATAACCTTTTATGGCAGACCTTAGATAAGATTTATTCATTAAACTTACTCTTTGATAATAGCCAAGAAGCAGTTATTCAAAGAAAAGAGTTTTTAGATAAAAATCAAATTGGTATTTGTGATATTGTAGATTCATGCAAAAGAGAGAAAGTAGATGCAAGTGATTTAGGTATGAGTGAGATTGTTTTAAGAGATATGCTTAACTATTTAGTTGAATACAAAACTATAGATACTCTTATTTTTACAGGAGGAAACTCAAAAAATGGTCCAGAATATTTTTTAAGACAGATACTTAAAAAACAAAATATAAAATTTGAACTTGTTTGCTCAAATATTCCAAAACAACATAAATTTATCTTTGATAATAGAGAAATAAAAACTATTTCTCTTACTTCTCCATCAAATGCAGCTAATAGATATATTGGTTCAAACAGACTCTACAAAGAAAGAAAACTACAAAATCCAGACTATACTACTTTTGATTTTAGATTAGAACAATATGAAAAGGTTTTCAAAACTACTTAAGAGTTATATAAAGCTATTTTCTTTATACTTCTTACTTTATGAATGAGTGTTCATTTATTATAAGATATGCAAAGGAATTGTCATGTTTATCAGTGAAATTTTAATGTTTGTGATTTTAAGTTTAGTAGCATTTACAGCAGTTACATATGTAATAAATATGTTTGTAAAGGAAGATTAAAAAGAAGGAAAAACTCCTTCTTTTTATATTAGAAAGCTTCTACAATAGAACCTTTATATTTAGTAGCAATAAACTCTTTAACCTCTTTTGACGTTAATACTTCATCTAATGCTTTGATATAATCTTTGTTTTCATTACCTTCTCTTACAACTAAAATATTAGCATATGGAGAATCTTTTGACTCAATTACTAGTGCATCTTTAGTAGGATTTAAATCAGCAGCTAAAGCATAGTTTGTATTAATAATTGCAGCATCTACTTCATCAAGAACTCTTGGTAATTGAGGAGCATCTAATTCTTTGATTTTTAAGTTTTTTGGGTTTTCAATAATATCAATTGCAGTTTTGAACTGAACATCTTTGAATTTTAATAAACCCTCTTTAACTAATACATCTAAAGCTCTACTTCCATTTGTTGGGTCGTTTGGTACTGCAATAGTTGCACCATCAGCTAACTCATCAAGTGACTTGATTTTATTAGAGTACAATCCCATTGGCTCTAAGTGAACATTTACAGTTTTAACTAATTTAGTATTTTTTGATTTATTAAACTCAACTAAATATGGAGTGTGCTGGAAGAAGTTTGCATCTAATTGCCCTTCATCAACTGCAATATTTGGAGTAACATAATCAGTAAACTCAACGATTTCTAACTCATAACCTTTAGCTTTTAAAAGTGGTTTAACAACTTCTAAAATCTCTGAGTGAGGAACTGGAGTAGCTCCAACTTTGATAACTTTTTTTGCTTCTTCTTTTGGTTCTTCAGAACCTGTACAAGCAACAAACCCAAGTGCTACTGCACCAAGTAATGCTAATTTTAAAATATTTTTTAACATCTAAATCCTTTCTTATTTTTTAGTTATTTTATAAATATAATCACCAGTACTTTGTACTAATTGAACTAAGGCAATTAATATAACTACTGTATATAACATTGTGTCTGTTTGGAATCTGTAGTAACCATATTTAATAGCTACATCTCCTAAACCTCCACCACCAACAGCTCCTGCCATAGCAGAAAAACCAATAACTGTAATTAGTGTTAAAGTAATAGCTGAAACTATACTAGGTAATGCTTCTACAAGCATCACTTTAAAGATAATTTGCCAATCACTTGCACCAAATGATTTTGCAGCTTCAATAACACCTTTATCTACTTCTTTAAATGCACTCTCAATAAGTCTAGCTATAAAAGGAGCTGCCCCAATTGTAAGTGGAATAATAGCTGCTGTTGTACCAATACTTTTTCCTATTAAAAACTTTGTAAGAGGAAATAAAACAATCATTAAGATAATAAATGGAAAAGATCTTAATGTATTAATCACAACATCTAATATTGTATATAGTTTTAAGTTCTCTCTTAATCCACCTTTTGAAGTAAGAATTAGAACAATTGCTAAAAGAAACCCAATTACTACTGCAAAAAATGTAGAAACAAAAGACATATATACAGTTTCACCAAGTGCTGGTAATAAAATATCAACCATTATAACACCTCCCATACAATGTCATGCTCTTTAATATAATCAATCACTTTTTGCTGATTTACTTCTTCAATATTTATAACCATATTTCCTACAATATGAGTATTTATCTCTTCTAATTTTCCCCATACAATATTAAAGTCCATATCTAACTCTCTTGCCATCTTTGTAATAAAAGATTGGTAAGCATTATCCTTTGGAAAATATAGTTTAATATTTACACCCTGAGCAGGAACTACTTCACTCTCACCTAAGAAGTGTTTCATCTTTTCATCTGGTTTTAAAAATAGTTCTTCCGTATCATCAAAACCAATAATATTTCCATGCTCTAAAAGTAATGCTTTTTGAGCTATTTGTTTTACAACTTCCATTTCATGAGTAACAATTACAATAGTAATATTAAGCTTCTCATTAATCTCTTTTAAAAGATTTAAAATAGAAGTAGTTGTATTTGGGTCAAGGGCAGATGTTGCTTCATCTGATAATAAAACTTCTGGGTCTAAAGTCAATGCTCTAGCAATAGCAACACGCTGTTTTTGTCCACCACTTAATTGACTAGGATATGAGTTTAGTTTGTTTTCTAAACCAACAAGAGCTAATAAATCATTTACTTTTTTATCAATTTCAGCCTTGCTATATCCCCAAAGTTGCATTGGAAGTGCAACATTTTCATATACAGTTTTTCTTTGAATTAATGAAAAATGTTGAAAAATCATTCCAATATTTTTTCTAAACTCTCTTAAACTGTTTTTATCAAGTGTTTTAATCTCTTTATCATTTACTCTTAATGAACCATCACTATAATCTTCAAGTCCATTTATACATCTTAAAAGTGTAGATTTTCCTGCACCACTGTGGCCAACAATAGCAAAAATTTCACCCTCTTTAATGTCAATTGATATATCATTTAAAACTTTAGTACTACCATAAAATTTATTCAGATTTTTAATAGTTATCATAATAAGTCCTTATTTGTGGCCGAATATTATACAAAAAAGCATAAAACAAGTATTAAAGAGGTAACTTATTTGTAATTTTGATTTTACTTTAAGAATACCAAGTATTTTAATCTTGATTATTATACTTAAGATTATAGACAAAAAAAAGTAGCCCCTCTTGGGACTACAATTTTTACTCGTTCATTCCTGCGAAAAACTCTTCATTGTTTTTAGTTTTTTGCATTTTTGAATATAAGAATTTAAGTGCTTCTACTTCATCCATAGAACCAATTGCATTTCTTAAAATCCAAGTTTTTTGTAAAATCTCAGGAGTAAGAAGTAGCTCTTCTTTTCTAGTTCCAGATTTAATAATATCAAGAGCTGGGTAAACTCTTCTATTTGCCGCATTTCTAGATAATACAACTTCTGAGTTACCAGTACCTTTGAACTCTTCAAAAATAACTTCATCCATTTTTGAACCAGTTTCAATAAGAGCAGTTGAAATAATAGTTAAAGAACCACCTTCTTCAATATTTCTAGCTGCACCAAAGAATCTTTTTGGCTTGTGAAGTGCATTTGCATCAACCCCACCAGAAAGTACTTTTCCTGAACTTGGAGTAACAGTATTATATGCTCTTGCTAATCTTGTAATAGAATCAAGTAAGATTACAACATCTTTTTTCATCTCTACAAGTCTTTTTGCTTTTTCAATTACAATCTCTGCAACTCTAACATGATTATGTGCTGGTAAATCGAAAGTAGAAGAATAAACTTCACCTTTAACAGACCTTTGCATATCAGTCACCTCTTCTGGTCTTTCATCAATTAAAAGAACCATTAAGTGAGTATCAGGGTGATTTCTTGTAATACCATGAGCCAACTCTTTTAGTAACTCAGTTTTACCAGTTTTTGGAGGTGCAACGATTAGTCCCCTTTGACCTTTACCCATTGGAGCAAATAAGTCTAACATTCTTCCTGTCATTCTTGTTTGGTCATATTCAAATTTAAATCTTTCAGTTGAATATAAAGGAGTTAAATTGTCAAATAGAGGTCTGTTTTTTGATTCGTTGATTGGTAGGTAGTTAATTGCTTCAATTTTTAATAAAGCATTATATTTTTCACTATCTTTGTTTGGTGGTCTAACTTGTCCAGTTACAATGTCACCTGTTCTTAATGCAAACTTTCTAATTTGTGTTGCTGAAACATATGAATCATTTGATGTATCTGAAAAGTTTCCATCCATAGCTCTTAAGAAACCAAAACCACCATCTTTAATTTCAAGGATTCCTGTAAACAGAATAAAACCACCTTGATCGATTTGTGATTTTAAAATGTTAAACATTAAGTCTTGTCTTTTAAGTTCTTGTGGGTTTTCTACTTCTAAGTCTTTTGCTATTTTAAGAAGGTCTTCAAGGGGAAGTTCTCTTAGTTGTTCAATTTTAAAGCCCTCTACGGGTACGTGAGTTCTTGTTTTCCTACCATTATTGGTAGATTTTTGTTTAGATTGAGTTTTTGACTCTTCCATAAGTATATTTTGCCTTTTATAGAATTACATAAAGTAATGTAAGTTTTGTAGTGTTATTAAGAATTTTATAGTGTTATTTTAGTGTTTATTTAAAAAAATGTCAAGAAATTAATTGCTAGAAAGTGCAAAGATGCCCAAGAGAGGCATCTTTACTTAAATATTATAAGTCACCTTCGTGCTTAGCAAGATACTCAGCAACACCATCTTTGTCTGCTTTCATACCTTCATCACCTTTTGACCAACCTGCAGGACAAACTTCACCGTGCTCATTAGTAAATAACATAGTATCTACCATTCTGATCATCTCGTCAATGTTTCTACCTAATGGTAAGTCGTTAATTACAGCGTGTCTAACAGTTCCATCTTTGTCAATTAAGAAAGATCCTCTTAATGCTACAGACTCTCCGAATAATACATCGTAATCTTTAGAGATTTGTTTGCTTAAGTCAGCAACTAATGGATACTTAATTCTTCCGATTCCACCATTTTCAACTGGAGTTTCTCTCCAAGCGAAGTGAGAGAATTGTGAGTCAACAGAAACACCAATTACATTGATACCTCTTGAAGTAAACTCTTCAATTCTTTTAGAGAATGCGATAATTTCTGAAGGACAAACGAATGTAAAATCTAATGGATAGAAAAATAATACCGCACCTTTCTCACCAATGTTATCATATAGGTTAAAATCTTCAACAATTTGACCATCAGCAAGTACTGCTGTAGCTGTGAAATCTGGAGCTTTTTTTGTAACTAACATGTAATTTCCTTTTATTAAAATTAATTTGTGATGAAATTATAGTACAAACTAATTAAAACTAATAATAAGTGAATAGATAAAGTTTAAAATTTAAGACAAATTTTATTTTAGGAAAATTTTTATCCAAATAGAAGAAATAATAGTTTTCTTTTCTTTTACTATTTGATAGTTGTTATTATTTTCATTAAACTACCATTCTGTGGGTTTTATAATAATATAAAGACTTAAAGATAAATTTATTATTACTGTGCTAAAGTTTCTAAAATTTAACAAGGAGTTATAAATGGCAGTTAAAATTACAGATATTTGTATTAATTGCGATGCATGTTTAGATGAATGTCCAACTGAATCAATTGTTGATAATGATGAAAACCCAACAGGTGAGGATATCTATTTTGTAAATGCTGATACATGTACTGAGTGTATCGGTGACAACGATGAACCTGCATGTGCAGAAGCATGTCCTACTGAAGGATGTATCGTATGGGATGCAAGAGAAGGTGCAGCACACCCAGTTAGAGATGGTATGACTGAGGGTGAACCTTGCGTTGAAGATTAATAACTAATTTTTAACATTAATTATATACAATTTTATTATGTCAAAGGTAAGTAGTATTTTTTACTACTTGCCTTTTTTTTATTTTTTAGGTATAATCCGCGACTTAAAAAATTAAAGAGGAAAATACCTATGGAACAAACGTTATCAATCATTAAACCTGATGCAGTAGCTAAAAACGTTGTTGGAAAAATCTTAGATAGATTTGAATCAAACGGATTAAGAATTGCTGCAACTAAAAAAGTACAGTTATCTAAAGCAGATGCTGAAGCATTTTATGCAGTTCACGCTGAAAGACCTTTCTTTGGTGAATTAGTTGAATTCATGATTTCTGGACCAGTTGTTGTTACTGTTTTAGAAGGTGAAGATGCAATGGCTAAAAACAGAGATTTAATGGGTGCTACTAACCCTAAAGAAGCTGCAGCTGGTACAATCAGAGCAGATTTCGCTGAATCAATTGATGCAAATGCAGTACACGGTTCAGATTCTTTAGAAAATGCAGCTATCGAAATTAAATTTTTCTTCTCTGACAGAGAAATTTGCTAAGAATAGTTCATATTTTAAATGAAAATAGAATTTAGAAAAGTACCACAAAGCCCTAAAAACTTTAGTGCAGAGTTCAATTCAGTTAAAATTGAAGGTACTTTTTGTAAAATATCGCCATCATTAGTCAAAATCGACAGCACTTTAAATGGTAAAACTACAGTTCAATGTGCAAGATGTGGTGAAGACGATACTGTTACTTTAGAGGAAGAGTTTAATTTCTTGATAAGTGATGGTATTTTCAAGAATGAATCCTCTGAGTCAGAAGACTTAGTAATAGAAATAGATGATCATATGATAGACTTCAATGCTATTATTGAAAGTGAAATATCATCTATATACAGTGACTATCATATCTGTAATAACTGTACAGATTGTGAATTAGTCGATAAAGAATATTAAATAAGGAGAATAATATGGCAGTACCTAAGAGAAGAGTATCTCATACTAGAGCAGCTAAGAGAAGAACTCACTATAAAATTACTTTAAAAAGACCGGTAAAAGATAGTGACGGAACTTGGAAGATGCCTCACACGGTAAACCCAAATACTGGTGAATACAAAAACTAATGCTTAAAATTGCTATTGATGCTATGGGAGGGGATTTCGGTCCCGAACCCATAATAGACGGTTTAATTGCCGCTCTAAGACTAAATAATAACTTTACTGCTATTGCAGTAGGTGATAAAACTCAACTTGAAAACTTAATCCCTTCACACTTAAAAAACAGAGTAGAAATTGTACATACAGAAGATGTAATCAGTATGACTGATTCTGCAACAGACGCATTAAAAAGAAAAGATTCAACTATTTACAAAGCAATTGATTTAGTTAAGTCTGGAGAAGCAGATGCAGTTGTTTCAGCAGGTCACTCAGGTGCATCAATGTCTTTAGCAACACTTAGAATCGGAAGAATTAAAGGTGTTTCTAGACCAGCAATTGCAACACTTATGCCAACAAGTGAAAACCAAAATACATTAGTATTAGACGTTGGAGCAAATGTTGATTGTGATTCAAAAAACCTATTTGAATTTGCAGTTATGGGTCAAGTATATGCAAGAGATGTTTTACAAATTGATGAACCACTAGTTGGATTATTAAGCAATGGTGAAGAAGAAAGCAAAGGTAATGAAGTTACTAAGGAAGCCTTTAAACTAATTTCTAAAATTCCTAACTTTGCAGGAAATGTAGAAGGTAGTGATATTTTTAAAGGTTCAGTTGATGTTGTTGTTTGTGATGGATTTATTGGTAATATTTTACTTAAGACTGCTGAAGGTGTAGCAGATACTATAGGTCAAATTATCAAGAAAAACCTTAAACGATCACTTATCTCAATTGCTGGTGCAGTATTAATGAGAAAAGTATTTAAAAACTTAAAAGTTAGAGTAGATTATGCTGAATATGGTGGTGCTCCACTATTAGGTGTAAAAGCTCCAGTTATCATTGCACATGGGAAATCAAATCCTAAAGCTATTCAAAATGCTATTTTTCAAGCTATCAATAGTGCAAGTTCTAACTTAAACAACGATATTGAAGAGAGATTAAAGCAATATAGCTCTTAATCCCCTCTTTTTTATTTAAGGAAAATTTTTATGACGTATGCAGCGTTTAGATCAATTGGAGCTTATATACCTCCAAAGATTATGACTAATTTTGATTTTGAAAAAATCATTGACACTACAGATGAATGGATTACTAAAAGAACAGGAATCAAAGAAAGAAGAATCTCAGAAGAGAATGAAGCTTCATCTGATTTAGGTGCAAGAGCAGCGCAAGTTGCTATTGACAGAGCAAATATTGCAAAAGAAGATATAGATTTAGTTATCTGTGCAACAGTAACTCCTGATTATCTTTGTATGCCATCTACTGCTTGTTTAATTGCATCAAAACTTGATTTACCTCCAGTTCAAGCATTTGACGTAAGTGCCGCATGTACAGGTTTTGTTTATGCAGTATCTATGGCAAAAGCATTCATTGAGTCAGGAATGAAAAAAAATGTACTAATTATTGGTGCAGAAAAATATACTTCAATTTTAGATTATACAGATAGAACAACATGCTTTATCTTCGGAGATGGTGCTGGAGCAGCTATTATTTCTGCAACAGACAAAAAAGAAGAAGCTATAATTGATGTAAACTGCTCAAGTGATGGAAATTATGATGATTTAATTAAAACTGCTGGTGGTGGAAGTAAACATCCTTGTAGCCAAGAGGTTTTAGATAATAAAATGGCTTGTATTAGAATGAAAGGAAATGAGACTTTCAAACTTGCTGTTAAAACTTTAACTTCTGATGTACAAGATATGATGGAAAAACATAATATCACTAATAAAGATATTACTCACTTTATCCCTCATCAAGCAAACTATAGAATTATCTCAGCAGTAGGTAAAGCTTTAGGATTAAATGATGAGCAAACAGTTGTAACTGTTGACAAATATGGAAATACTTCAGCCGCATCAATTCCAATGGCTATGAACTATGCTTATGAGCAAGGTAAAATCAAAAAAGGTGATATGCTTTTATTTGATGCTTTTGGAGCTGGACTTACATGGGGATCTGCTTTATTCCCATTTGCACCAAAACAATAAACTACTAGATGAGCTTTTTGCTCATCTTAAAACCTACATAATATTTACATTTATTTACTCTATAAAGAATACTTTTCAGTCACATTTGTTACAATAATAAAAAAGTTTATTACATACAATTTAGGGACTAGGACTTGACGAAAAAAATCACAGAAAACTTTGAGATTTTCCCTTGGAATGAAAATCTTGAAATAGGTATTGAAGAAATAGATGAACAGCATAAGACTATTATAGAGCTTCTAAATAAGCTTGCTAATAGTTTAACACAAGATGAAGCTATTGAAGTAGAAGAGACTTTCAATGAGTTAGCAAAATATGCAGATTTTCATTTTAAAAGTGAAGAGAAAGTTTGGCAAAAGCATATCAAAGACGAAGAACTTCTTAAACAACATAATCATAGTCATGAATCTTTTCTACCAAAAGTATTAGAGTTAAAAGAGAAAAATAAAGATAAAAACTATAATGAAGCTATTGAAGAGATTCTTTTATTTTTAATTAGATGGTTAGCCTTTCATATAGTAGATGAAGACAAAAGGTTTGCATTAGTTATTAAAGCTTTAGAAGATGGTAAAAGTATGCAAGAAGCTGTTTTTGAAACTGAAAGTATGATGAGTGGTTCAATGAAAAGTCTTATTGAAACTATTCTTTCTATGTATGATAAATTATCAATTAAAACAATTAATCTTATTAGAGAAAGAAAAGCTAGACTTAAAGCAGAAAAAGAGCTTAGAAAAATCAATAAAAAACTTGAAGAACTTTCAATAACAGACCAACTTACAAAAATATATAATAGAAGATATTTTGATGAACAGTTTGAAAAAGAGCTTGAAGAAAAGAAAGATACAAATACACTTATTTCTGTAATGATATTTGATATAGATTACTTTAAAAAGCTAAATGACACTTATGGACATGCAAAGGGTGATGAAGCTTTAATCAAAGTTTCTAAGGCATTAAAACAGTTATGTAAAGACAATAATATCTCTGTTTATAGAGTGGGTGGAGAAGAGTTTACTATTTTATTCACAAATAAAAATGAAGAAGAGATATTAACTATTTTAGATAAATTAGAAGAGTCAATTGCTAAACTTGAAATTAAAAATGAAGGCAGTACAGTAAGTGACTATGTAACTATCTCAGGAGGTTTAGTAAGTTTAATTCCTACGGAAGAGTCAACTATTGATTCAATAATGAGACTTGCTGATGAAAGACTTTATGAGGCAAAAAAAACAGGTAGAAATAAAATCATCTATAGTTAAGCTTTAGTGCTAAAAATATTGCACTAAAGCCATATAAAAGATAGTTCCTAAAAAAATAGAAACCAAATAGTTTTTTAGAGTCAAATGTAAAAGGGCTGTAAAAACTATTCCCCCTACTTCTTTTATTCCATGTGGATATAAAGAGAAATCAACATCTTTCAAAGTATAAAAAACCAAAATTGTCATAATAGTTGCTGGGAAAAACTTCTCAATAAACTCCATTGACTTTGGTAAGTCTTTCTTTGCAAAAAAAACAAAGGGAAATACTCTTGTCAAAAAGTTTACTACAGCCATAATTGCTATTGCAATATAAAGTTCCATACTACTCATTACTTAGCCTTTGTCTAAAAAAGAACAGTAATACTAAAGCAAGAGAAATAGTTACAATAAGCATCTTATCTGAAGGAACTAGTATCAAAGCAACAACTGAAGCAATAGAGCCAATTAAAAATGGTATTGAGTTTTTTAAGTTCTTATATTGTTCTATACAAAGAACAACAAAAAGAGCTGTTAATGAAAACTCTAGACCTGCTGTATTAAACTCAATATTTGAGCCAACGATTGCTCCTAAAGTTGCACCTGTGAACCAATAAGCTTGATTGAAAGCTGTCAAAAAGAAATAGTACCACTTCTTTTTTAGTTGCTCATCATCTTTTATTGTTGTTAATAAAGCATATGTTTCATCTGTCAAACCAAATATCAAATAAGGTTTTAACTTTCCTGTTTTTTTAAATCTCTTTAATAAAGATAAGCCATAAAAGGATTGTCTTAAGTTTACAAACCAAGAAGCAATTGCTATATCTACAAAACCTGCTTTTGCATTAAAAAAGTTTATTGCAACAAATTGTAAAGCCCCTGCATAAATGAAAAGTGACATAAGAGGTGCTAAATACCAAGGATAATCAAAAGATACTAACAGTAATCCAAAGGCAAAACCTAAAACAGAGTATCCCATCATAACAGGGATAGAGATTTTAAATGCAGTCTTTATTTCTCGTTCTAAACTCAAAATTACTTAAATCTTTTGTTATTTGGATTGTTTTTAAAAATATTCATTGATTTTTCTTTAATCACATTTTCATTGTATTTATCTATTGTAGCAACTGAATTTACAAATAAAATAGACTCATCAACAACTATTTGGAAAACTGCGTGAAATGGTATTTTAACTGTTGAACCAAAGTTTTCACTTCCAAAGCCTGCTTCAAAACTTATAAAATCTTCTTCTATTTTGATAGTACTATAAGTATAATTTTTTAATATAAATAGGGAAAACTTTGCAAGTTGTTCCTTTGTTGCAACAGGTAATTCAGGGTTGAAATCAACGGCATCAATATTTGCAGTTATAGCAAACTCTTGACCTTTGTTTACTAAATAAATCATTGTATCTTTTACTTGTTCACTAACTAATTCTTTGTATTCTACATCTTCTAATATATTGTTAATCATTTTTAATCCTGCATTTTAAATTAGTTTGTTATTATAACTTATGAAACGCATAATTCTACTTATTTTAATTTCTACATTATTTTTACAAGCAAAAAGTATAACTTTAAATGACAAAGACAAAGAAGAGCTTAAAAATAATCCAAATAAAAAAGCCGTTTATTTACGACTTTTAAAATATTTAGAATTAAAAACTAAAATAAAAGACTTCTCACTAGAAAAAAAACTAAACTATGTAAATAGTTTTTATAATAAGATTTTACCTGTAAATGATTCTACAAAATATAGTTCAGATGATTATTGGGCTACTCCAAAAGAGTTTATTATAGAAGGTAAAGGAGATTGTGAAGATTATGCAATTGCAAAATATTTTACCCTAAAAGAAGTTGGAATTCCTAAAGAGAAACTTTTTTTAGCTGTTGTAAAAGTAAAAGGTGCAACAAACTATCACATGGTATTAACTTACTTAGAAAACAAAAACTCTATGCCTTTGATTCTAGACAATCTAAGTTTTAGAGTTCTTCCTTTTATCAAAAGAACAGATTTAACTCCAAAGTTTATTTTTAATGAAAAAGAAGCCTTTATCTTAAAAAATAAAAAGATTCACAAAAAAGCAAAAATAGACTGGGGAAAAGAAGATAAATGGAAGAATCTTCTAAACCGAATTTATAAAGAAAATGAATAATCCTCAATTACATCAAAATCAATCATTGCATTCATAAGAGCTAATTTTTTACTTTGCTTTAGCATTTCTAAATCAATATCCTTTTCCACTAAAGAGCCCTCTTTTAAAAGCCTAGCTCTTATAGTTCCTTCTAAAAGTGGTTTTTTAGGAGTCAACCAAGTAGTTCCATCATAAATAGCAATATTTGCAATTGAAGTATCAGTTACTAAACCATTTTTTATGATAATAATTTCATCACAAGAGCCTCTTTTCTCATACAAGCTATCAATACTACTTCTATCTAAATATTTTTTTGAATACTCTATTTTCTCATCTTCTATAATTTTAAAACTATTTATTTCTCTTTTTTTATAAGGGAAAAACTCTACACTTAAAATTGAGTTCTCATCATAAATAACTTTACACCTTAAAAGTTCATTTGATGGAGCATAAAGATACTCTTGAAGACTTAAATTCAAAGCCACAGCTTTTGCAACTCTTTTTTCATGGTATTCTAAATTAAAAACCTCATAATCTTCACATCTAATTGTCTCAAAATAGTTCATAAATATTGTCTCTTTATTGTTTATATTTTTGGTTATAATATCCAAAAAAATTTTAGGAACTACTAGTTTGATTGAAATTAAAAAGACAATAAAAAAATATGAAAACTTCTATGACACATTTAAATATGCTTATGTTGGTTTACCAAAAGGTTTTATGGGAATAAAAAAACCTTATTTTGGACAACTATATAAATTCAAAAAAGAGTTTAAAAACTATAATGAGTATAAAGAAAAATTTCCTCTTGTTTTATTTATACATGGTTCAAAGGGTTTAAATAAAGGAACTATTTATAGAAAATGGATTGTAGAACAAGGCTTTATTTTTATCTCTCCAAACTCACTAAAAATCAAAAATAGACCTACATATTCAACCCCTGACAAACTAAGTTCCTATGAAAAAGTTCATAAACTAAGACAAGCAGAAATTGTCTATAATCTAAAAAATATTTTAGAGTTTAACTTTGTAGATAAAAACAATATGTTTCTAATGGGCAATTCTGAAGGTGGCTTAGCAGCAGCATTTTATAAAGGAAATGAATTTAAAGGAAGAATAGTTACAGCTTATTCTTGTGAAAATAGTTACTACTCAAAAGATTTTAAAATTGGAGCAAAAAAGAAAGACCCATTTTTAAATATCATTGGAACCCATGATGAATTTTTTAGTGAAAAATCAGAACCTAATAAAGACCATGAAGTTCAAGGTCATTGTACTAAAGCACTAAAAAAATATAAAAATGCAAAGGTAGTAATCTTAGCTCAAACAAAACATGATATAACAGAGAATATCTATGTTAAAGATGACATAACAAACTTTTTGAGATTATGGAGTAAGGCTTAGTTTTCTATATTTAACTTATAGCCTATGCCTGAATAGTTTTGTAAAATTGTTTTATAAGTCTTTTTTCTAAAGTCTCGAATCAAAGACTTTAAAGCAGCAGTTGTGCACTCATTGTCCCAAATATGGTATTCTAACTCTTCATAAGTAATAACTCTATTTGGGTTTTGGATAAAAAGATTTACTAAGATAGATTCTTTTTTATTCAAAATAAAAACCTTCCCATCTTTTGTAATGCTTTGAGTTTGAAAATTAAATAAAATGCCATTTCCTAGATTTACATTACTATATATTCTACTTTCTATAACTTCAAGACATTTTTCAAGACCTTCTAAAAACTTATCTTGGCAAAAAGGTTTTAAAATATACTTTGTAATATATAGCTCCATTAACTCATAAAGATAAGCATTTGTTTTATTAGCACTTAAAACTATAACTGCAGTTTTAATATCACTTTGCCTAACTTCTTGAAGAAACTTCACCATTGTATTATCGCAAAAAGAGTCATCTACAACAATAATACATGGTGAATATTTTTTATAAGAACTCTTTGCTTGTTTTAAACTATTTGCAGTGAAAACCTTTTTTAAATTTTTCTGCAAAAGTGGCAAAACCTCATTTTTAGAAGAGTGTTTATCGTAAATATATAAAACAAGTAAGTTATTTAATTTTAACAATCAAAGCCTTTTAAAAAATCATTTGTACTCTCTACTTTTGCATAAGCAAACTCAAAAGCTGCCATAAAACTATTTTGTACATCTTTAGAAGATACAATTTTTCCATTAAACTCTAAATTTTTTGTTGCACAAGCATCATTTATAACAGTGCAATTATATCCAAAATCTTTTGCAGCTCTAAGTGTTGCATCTACACACATATGAGTCATAGCTCCTACAATTATAAGAGAGTCTATTTCCTTTTCTTCCAAAACTTCTTTTAGTTGTGTTTTTAAAAATGAATTTGGAAAATTTTTACTTATTACAGTTTCTTCTTCTAAAGGTTTGACGCTATTGTGTATTTGTGCTCCCTTTGAACCTATTTCAAAGAAAGGTGCATTTTCATTTGGATTTTCATGTTTTATATGTATTATGTTTAAGGCTTTTTTCCTAAACTCCTCTAAAAGTATTGAAGCATTTCTTGAAGCTTTTTCTGAGTCTGCTAAAGGGTATTTTGCCCCTTCAAAACTTGAGAAATAGTCATTTTGTAAGTCTATTAGTAGTAGTGCTGTATTTTTCATTTATATCCTTTTATTTTTTAATTAAAAAATTATAAAAAGATATAGAAGCAAAAAAGTAGGATAAACCTACTTTTTCTTCTTTTTCTTTGAAGTTTCAAAAACCTTTGCAACTTCTTTTGCATATTGAAGTTCTGTTGTGATTCCTACGCAAGAGCAGTTGATTTCAGATAAAACATAGATATCATTTCCATCTTTATCATAATCCATAATATAATCCATAGTCCAAAGAAGTGGATAGTTTTGACCTTTTAAGAATGGTTTTAAATCCTTTAAACCTTTTGTTGTAAGTTTAACTACATCTTTCCATTTTGGCTCATCTGGTGATTCATATTTGTATTGAGCCCCAGAGAATAAAGTTGCAGAGAATTCACCCTCTTGAGGTTTTTTATGTACTACTGAAATAGGTTTATCATTTACAAGTAAAACTCTTACTTCACCTTCTGCTATTCTTTCTAAATATCTACACCCTACAAAACCATTTTTACCTTTGAAGTATGCAGCATATTCTGATTCTTCTTCAAATCTTGATTCAAACTTTTCTAAAAACTCATTGATGTTGTCATAGTAAAATTTCTCATTGTTTACAGCCTCAACAGAGAAAATTGAACCATCATCTTTTTTAGATACTAAATATACGCCCTCACCTGTAGAACCGTAGTTTGTTTTTAAAACTCTAATTCCATATTTATCTAAATCAGCAGGGAATTTTCTTGCAAAATCAGTGAATGTATTGTAAAAGTAAGTATCTTCATCACCAAGTCTAGTTCCCTTTAATTTTGCTAGAATATCTTTAAAATCAAGATTAATCATAACATCTGGGTGAGTATGAACTTCAACTCCTGCATTTCCTAATGCCTTTAAAAATTGAAAATATTCATCTACTTCTTTTAAGTTACCTGGGTTAATTCTACTTATAACTGAAACTGCTTTTTCTTTTAAATACTCAAGTAGTTCATACTTTCTATTTGGTCTATAAAAAACTATCTCAGTTTTATAATCACCAACTTCCTCAATTGCATCTAAAATTGGTTTAGTATCAGGTCTAAAACCGTCAAAGCCTTTGTCACTTCCTTTTGCATATTCTATTACAAAAATAGTGTTCTTCATATCTTCTCCTAAAAAAAATTTCAAGGATTTTAATACAAGAAATAAACTTTTTGGTTACAAGTTTAAAAAATAAGTTTTTATGTAATCTTTTTGTAATTAAAAGGGTAAGTAGATTTTATCAATAAGCTCTTTGTATTCATCTTCAACATTTGAATCACAGGTAATTCCTCCACCACTTTTATAGTAAAGGTTTCCTTTTTCATCTTTTTCAATAAATCTTATCATAACGCAAGAGTTTAAAGATTTTCCATCATATACTCCAAAAACACCTGTGTAGTAATCTCTATCATAAGATTCATTCTCTTTTAGTATTTCAACAGTTTTTTTCTTTGGCGTTCCTGTTATAGAACCTGCTGGTAAAATTGAAGTTAAAATATCACCTATTTTACTATGCCAATCTTCATCAAGTTGCCCAGTTATTTTAGAACTAACTTGTAAAAGTTTTTTATCACCTGCATTTATTTTATCAATATACCTAAACTTGTCTACTTTTATTTTGTTTGCCACAATTCCTAAATCATTTCTAAGTAAATCAACAACCATAGTATGTTCTGCCATCTCTTTTATATTTCCTAAGATTTTAGCACTTGCATTTTCTACTTTACTATCAATTGTTCCTTTCATAGGATATGTTGCTATTTTGTTCTTTTTGATTTCTATAAATTTTTCAGGGGAAAAACAAACAAACTCATCAAAAAACTTTAACTTATATTTTGCATTTGCTTTTTCATAGATTTCATCTAATGAAAATTTTGTTTCTATTTTTGTTTTTGCTGTTAAGTTTAGAATATAAGAGTTTCCATTTTTTATATGTTCTTGTAAAATATCAAAACTCTTTTTATACTCGTTAAAAGATAGTGGATACTTTTTCAACTCTTCTTTTTCTAAGGTTTTAGTTGAAAGTTTTGAAGATACTTTTTCATTTATCTCATATTTTACTTCATTAGGAAGTTCACTTAAAGGTTTTACATAAGATTTTGATAAATCATAAGAGATAAGAAAAAAAAATGGCTCCTTTAAAGAGCCATATTTATTTAGTAGGTTTTGTAAGTCTTTGTTCAATTTATTTAGCTAGTTTACTTTATAAGTTTCTTTAAAATTGCCATTCTTACAGCAACGCCATTTCTTACTTGCTCTAAGATTTTGTTTCTAGGGTCAACTAACATTTCATCAGAAATATCAATATTTCTATTTACTGGTCCTGGGTGAAGTAATAAAATATCTCTATCTCCAAAAGTATCTTTTGTAATACAATAGTTTTTTGCATAGTCAGTTAATGATGTAAAATATACTTCGTCATGTCTTTCAAGTTGAGTTCTTAAACTCATAACAACATCAACCTCATCAATGATTTCATCTAAAGTATCATATTGTTTAAACTCACTATCTTCATATTTAAAGCAATCAGGAGCAACAAAACAAACGTCCATTCCAAATCTTGAAAGAAGTCTTCTATTAGAACCTGCAACTCTTGAACTTTTTACATCTCCAATAATTGCGATTTTCTTTCCTTCTACTTCTCCATTAAAGTGCTCATAAATAGTAAAGAAATCTAATAATGCTTGAGTAGGATGTGCATGTTTTCCATCACCCGCATTAATAATAGGACAATCAACATGGTCAACTAAAGTTCCTGGTAAACCACATTCACTATGTCTAATAGTAATAGCATCTGGCTGCATTGCATTAATATTTGCAATAGTATCAAAGATAGTTTCACCTTTACTTCTTGAGCTTCTTCCTACATCTAAAGAAATTACCTGAGCTCCAAGCCTTTTAGCTGCCATTTCAAAAGCACTTCTAGTTCTTGTAGAATCTTCAAAAAATAGATTTACTACAATTTTTCCCTTTAGAACTTCATTACTTTGCATATCTAGAAACATTCTAGCATCATCAAAAACTTCTAAAATTTCTTCTTTTGTAAAATCTGCTGTACGGATTAGGTGCTGCATTTATTCCCTTTAATTTTAATTTTGATTTTATCAAAAACAGCTTTAAAATTTTTATTTAAGTATAATGTTTTCACTCAAAATTTTAGGATTTTTATAATGAAGTTACACCTCATCTTTTTTTTAGCTTTGCTTGCCCTATTTCCAAATACTATATTTGCAAAAGAACAATTATCATTCACAAAAGATATCAAACCTATTTTAGACAACAGATGCGTTACTTGCCACTCATGTTATAACTCACCTTGTCAATTAAAGCTTTCATCGTTTGAAGGACTTACTAGAGGAGCTTCAAAAGAGGATATTTATGCAAATAGATTAACTGCCGTTGAACCTTCAAGACTTTTTGTAGATGCTAAAACAGAGGAGCAATGGAGAGAAAAAGATTTCTTCTCCGTTACTAATCATTTTAAAGATTCTGAAAAATCAAATGAATCCATTATGCTAAGACTGCTAGAAGAGAAACAAAAGAACCCTTTAAATAAAGGTGACTACTCTCCTGAAACAGATGAAGTAGCCTGTGTAAAAAATCAAAAAGAGCTAGATGATTATTTAAAAGAAAATCCTCACAAAGCTATGCCTTATGGTTTTCCTGCATTAAATAAAAAAGAGCATAAACTTCTAAGTTCATGGTTAGAATCAAACTCTTTTGTAGATGATAAAAAAAATATAATATCTAAACTTGAAAAAGAGCAAATTCAAAAGTATGAAGAGTTTTTTAATAATGAAAAAATGAAATATCAAGTTACTGCTAGATATATCTATGAGCACTTATTTTTAGCACACCTTAGTTTTGACAATAGTAGTAAAAACTTTTTTCAACTAGTAAGGTCAAGAACTAAAACAGGTGAGATTGATATTATTCCTACAAGGTTTCCATATAGTAAAATAGAAGAGAAGTTTTATTATAGAATTAAACCTATTACCTCAACTATTGTTCATAAAACACATATGGTTTATACATTAGATGATAAAAGATTAAAAACCTACAAAGAGCTATTTATAAATAGTGCTTGGCTAGAAAAACCACATATGCCTGCTTTTGATACTAAAGTTTCTGCAAATGCACTTAAAACTTTTAAACAAATTCCTGCAAAAAGTAGGTATAAATTCTTACTTGATAATATTCACTACTTTATAATGACATATATTAGAGGTCCTGTTTGTAAAGGTCAAATTGCATTAAATGTAATCAACGACCACTTCTGGGTAATGTTTATTGACCCTGAAGCAGATGTTTCTGTGAAAGATAAAAACTATTTAGATGAAAACCTAAAGAACCTTTCTATTCCAAATAAGTATGGAGCAACTCCTGACTTATTAGAAACCTTTACTATTATAAAAAACTATCAACAAGCAAAAATATATTTTGAAAATAGAAATAAGATTTATAGTAAATATTATCCCCAAGGTCTTGGCTTAAAAGAGCTTTGGAAAGGCAATGAGTATAGTGATAATAAAAATGATTCAATACTAACTATTTATAGACATTTTGATTCTGCTTCAGTTCATAAAGGAGCTCTAGGAGATATTCCTAAAACTATGTGGGTTATAGACTTTCCTTTAATTGAAAGACTTTATTATTCACTTGTTGCTGGTTTTGATGTTTTTGGAAGTACTTCTCACCAGTTTTTAGTTAGAAAACATATGGATAGACTTAGAATAGAAGGAGAAACAAACTTTTTAGAGTTTTTACCAAAGGATTCAAGAAAAGAGTACTTCAACTCTTGGTATAAAGGTTGGTTAGCAAAAAGATTATCACTTTATGTTCCTTCAAATAGTGAGCCAAATATAAATTACCAAACAAATGATTATAAAGAAGAGTTTACAGATAAACTATTCTCATATTTAGATATAAAAAAAGATCCAATTAACTTTATAGATAAAGAGTATATTCCAGTGAAGATTTTAAAAGAGTATGAAAATAAAAAACAAATAGAACAAACTTTTAAGACATTAACTCTTCCAAATAACTCTAAGTTTATTCAATACCACACTGATGATAAAACCAACTTAGCCTATATAAGAATAGAGCTTGAAAATGGTGAAAACCTAATTTATACTATGGTTATAAATAGATGGCATGATAATGTTGCACTTATGTTCGATGAGGACTCAAGGTTAAATCCTAAAAAAGATAGAATCAATTTTATTGAAGGTTTTATTGGTTCTTATCCAAATATCTTTGTAAAAGTAAAACAAAAAGATTTAAATGAATTTTTCCACTTAATCTATGATTATCAAGGAACAAATAAGCAAAAAGAGTTAATATTAAAATATATTGTAAATAGAGCTAATCCTAATTTTTGGGATGAATATGATTGGTTTACAAATGAATTTAAAAAGCAAGATGAATTACAATTTGGGCTTTTTGACTTAAATCGATACTACCAAAAAGCTATTGATAACTTTCGTTAATATTAATTAGATATAATCTTTTTTATATATTATAATTTTTAGGGAAAAAAATGTTAGAAACACTAGATAAACAGTTTGTACTTCAAACATATGCAAGAAATTATGTAAACTTTAAAAAAGGTATTAACGCAACACTTTTTGATGAAACAGATAAAGACTATATTGATTTTACTTCTGGAATTGGAGTTGTTTCAGTTGGTCATGGAAATAAAGAAGTTGCTGATGAGATTTGTAAACAAGCTAATAATATTATTCATATTTCAAATCTTTATGCAATTGAACCACAAGCAAAACTTGCTGAAAAGATTGCAAAACTTTCAGAGATGGATGTGGCTACATTCTTTGCAAACTCAGGGGCAGAAGCAAATGAAGGTGCTATTAAACTAGCTAGAAAATATGGTGAAACTAAGTTTGATAAAAAAAGATATAAAGTAATCACGTTAGAACATTCATTCCATGGAAGAACAATAACAACAGTTAAAGCAACGGGTCAAGCTTCTATGCACTCACCAAACTTCGCACCGTATCCAGATGGTTTCAAATATGATGCAAGAATTGATGATATTTATAACTCAATTGATGATGAAACTGTTGCAGTTATGATTGAGTTAGTTCAAGGTGAAGGTGGAGTTCAACCCTTTGATAAAAAAGATATCCAAGAACTTGCAAAGTTTTTAAAAGAGCAAGGTATTTTACTTATTATTGATGAAGTTCAATCAGGAGTATATAGAACAGGTGAATTCTTAGCTTCAAACCTATATGAAATTGAGCCTGATATTATTACTTTAGCAAAAGGTCTTGGTGGTGGAGTTCCTATTGGAGCAGTGGTAACTAAACATAAAGATTTATTTACATACGGTGACCATGGTTCTACTTTTGGAGGGAACTACTTAAGTACAGCTGCTGCAGGAAAAGTTGTTGATATTTTAGATGAGTATAAAAATGCAGGAACATTAGATGAGATTATTATCTACTTTGATAATAAAATAAATGAACTTGTAGAAAAACATGCTAGCTTATTACAAGAAAAAGTTGGTGTTGGATTAATGAAAGGTATTAGAATAAAAGATGCAGACTCTCTTGCAGCTATTATAAAAAATGCCTTTGAAGAAGGTGTTTTAGTTTTAAGAGCTGGAAAAAATACTTTAAGACTTTTACCTCCATTAACAATATCTAAAAAAGAGATTGATGAAGGATTTAAAAGGTTAGATGATGCAATTTCAAAAGTTAGCTAGTCTATTTTTTGTTTCAACTATTTTTCTATCTAGTTCTTTTGCCCAAGAAATAGATGAGAAAATTCTTTCGCAAGACAGATTAGATATTATTGATTTTTCTAAAAAGCAAAATGAAGAAAATAGCTCAAAGTTAAGAAAAGACTGGATTAACCCAGTTACTTTGAGTTATAAAAAAGATTATACTGAGACTTACGATACAGCAAGAAGTATGATATCTATAAATCAACCAATTTTCAAAAGTGGTGGTATCTATAGTGCAATAAAATATGCAAATGTAAACTTCAAATATAATGACTTGGATATTGAAACTCAAAGAAAAGAGTTAATAAAACAAGTAACTACTTTACTTTTTAATCTTCATATTATAGATTTAAATATCAAGAAAAATGAGTTTTTATTAAAAAATGCAAACATAGATATTCAAAGAAAAAAAGAGCAAGTGTTCAATGGCTTTTTAGATACTTCTTATTTAGACAATGCCATTTTAGATGCAAACAGTGTTAAAAATACCCTTGCAGATTTATACTTTCAAAAAAAAGAGTTAGAAAACAACTTTAATAATCTTGCAAGTAAAGAGTATAAAAAGTTTGAGTTACCAAAGTTAACTCTTACAGATAAAGAAAACTTTTTAGAAAATTCTTTAGAGTTAGCAAAAGCAAGAGTTGATGTAAAACAAAAAGATTATTTAGCATCAATGTCTATGTCTCAATACTTACCTACTTTTAGTGTAAGCATGGATTATAGCCATTACCATGATACAGATGGAAACACTAGTATTCAAGATGAAACAACAACTAACTATGGAGTTTCTGTTTCAATGCCACTTGATGTAAGAGCATTAAATGATGTAGAAGCACAAAGAATCGAATATCTAAAATCAAAATTAAATCTAAATAATATAATTTTAGAAGAACAAAATTTCTATAAAACAAAGCTTTCTAAAATAGATATGATTGAAAGAAAAAAAGAGATAGCAAAAGAGGATTATAAACTTTATGACTCTTTATTAAAAATTATTGTTGAAGAAAAAAATGCTCAACTAAAAACGCAAAGTGATGTTGATACTTTAGCAAACTCTCAAAAAATCAAATCACTAGAAGTACAAATTCTAGAGCTACAAAAACAAATTGAACTTTTAGAAATATATTCTAAAATTATTTAATAAAACCCTTAATTATTATAGCTTTATGCTATAATAATTTATCATGAGTAAATTAACCGATGAAATAAAAATCATAAAATGGATTGTTCTTCTTCCAATTATTGGAGTTATACTTACATCCTTTATTCTTACAAATATTTTTGTCTCTTCTAGATATGAAGCTCATAATAATGAAATTGATAAACTAAAACAGACTCATACCCTAGAGCTAAAAAACTCTATAAAAGAAAAAATAGATAATCTAACTCTTCTTTTAAATGAAAACTATGAAAATGAAATACAAAGATCTAAACACTCTATAAAAGATATTGTAAACCTTGGATACCAACACTTAAGTCTTATGTATAAGAACCACTCCCATCTTCCAAAAGAAGAGTTATTCTCTTTCTTAGATGAAAGAATGGGAAAATTAAGATTTTTTGACAATAAAGATGGTTACTTTTTTATTTATGATAGAAAAAGTGCAAAAGTCATTTCAAATGCAGGAACACCTTCTCACGTAGGAAACTCAATTAAAAATGTAAAAGATACAAATGGATTAAACTTTTATGAAAGCTTTGAAAATGTATTTAAAAACAATAAAAAAGAAGGCTTTATATCTTGGCACTGGACTCGTCCAAACTCAAAAACTATAGAAAAAAAGATTGGCTTTCTAAAACTATTTGAGCCTTTAGATATCGTTATTGGTAGTGCTTTATATACAGAAGATATCAAGAAAAATATTTCTAAAAACTCAATAGCTTTTTTAAGTAAACTAAAATACCCAGATGACTCATATATTTTTATTATGGATTCAAAGGGAACTTCAATTCTTCATAAAAATAAAGAAATCATAGGTGTACCTCTTAGTAAATTAGATGAAAAAATACAAAAAAATGTATCTTCAATAGTTAATAAAGCAATAAAAAACAAAACCTCATTTATAGAATATCAACAATCAGAAAAACTTTTTAAAGGTCACGTACCCTCTAAAAAGATTTCTTATGTTAAACATGTACCTATTTTAGATTGGGTAATAGGAACTGGGCTTTATAATGATAATTTAAATAAAGAGATAAAAAGAAAACAAGAATTACTAGATAAAAACTTACAAGATGATATTTCCACTATAGTTTTAGCTTCACTACTAGTTACTATATTAATTATTGCAATTATACTTATACTATCAAGAAGATTAAAAAATATTTTCCAATACTATTCAAAAAGCCTAGAAGATAGCAATAATAAACTTCATAAACTAAATGAAGAGTTAGAGCAAAAAGTAAAACAACAAGTAAATACCCTTAGACAAAAAGACTCTTTGTTAAATCAACAATCAAAACTTGCTGCAATGGGGGAAATGCTTGGAAATATCGCTCACCAATGGAGACAACCTTTATCTGCTATTAGTACTTTAGCTAGTGGAATTAGAGTGAAAAAAGAAGTAGGTGAAATAAGCAATGAGGATTTAGACAAAGATTTACAAGCAATTGTAACTAGCACAAAACTATTATCAAATACTATTGATGACTTTAGAAACTATTACTCAAAAGATAAACATATCAAAGAGTTTAAAATTGAAGATACTTTAAATAATGTTTTAAGTCTTATCTCTGCAAATCTAGACAATAAAGAGATTGAACTAATTTTTAGTATTGATGATGTTTCCATAAATAGTTATGAAAATGAGTTAATTCAAGTTTTATTAAATATTTTAAACAATGCCAAAGATGCTCTACTTGAAAGAGAGACTCCTAGATATATTTTTATAACAATTAAAAAACAAAAAGAGAATCTATTAATAGAAATCTATGATAATGCAGGTGGAATAAAAAAAGATATTATTTCTAGGGTTTTTGAACCATACTTTACAACAAAGTTTAAATCGCAAGGAACAGGTATAGGTTTATATATGACTAAAAATATAATTGATTCAAATCTAAAAGGTAAAATTGAAGTAGAGAATAAGAGTTTTACTTATGATAATCAAAAGTTCAAAGGAGCTTTATTTAGAATAAAGCTTCCTTTTAAACTATAACTATTTTTTCTTCATTGCTGGAAGGTTTAAATAGTAATCCATCTCAGATGGAGTTAATATCTTAATAGTATTTGTACTTCCTGGAATACCTACTGGATATCCAATTGTAGCAATATAGATTCCCTCTTTATCTAATAATCCTTTAGCTTCAAGCTTTTTAAGCATAATATGAATCATCTTAGATGCTTGTGCAGCTTTGATTTTAGCAATTGGGAAAACTCCCCAGTTTGCACATAAAGGATTTAATACTCTTCTTTTATGTGAGAAGATATAAATCGGTGTTTTAGGTCTATATCTAGATATTTTCATTGCAGACTTACCTGAACTTGTAAGAGCAATAATACCTTTAGCATTTAAATCATCTGCTAACTTTGTAGCTGTGGCTTGAATAACATCAAACTCATCATGGTATGCTAACTTTTCATGCTTATCAAAAGGATAAATCTCTTCAGTTTTTTTGATAATATTAGCCATTGTTTCAACAGTGTTAATTGGATCAACTCCAACAGCACTCTCTTCACTTAACATAACAACATCAGTTCCATCTAAAACAGCATTTGCAACGTCTGAGATTTCAGCTCTTGTTGCTCTTTCATTTTCTGTCATTGATAAAAGCATTTGTGTTGCAGTAATAACTGGCATACAAGCTTCATTTGCTTTTTTGATAAGTCTTTTTTGAATAGTTGGTACTTCATAATATGGTACTTCAATTCCAAGGTCACCCCTTGCAACCATTAAACCATCACTTGCTTCAATAATTTCATCGATATTCTCAACAGCATCAAACTTCTCAATTTTTGCAATAAGTTTACCCTTATAGCTACCTAGAAGTTCTCTTGCATGTTCCATATCTCTTTTATTTTGAACAAAAGAGATAGCAAAGTAATCAACTTTATTTTCAACACCCCAAGCAATATCTTTTTTATCTTTTTCAGTAATAACATCAATATCAATTACAGTATTTGGAAAGTTAATTCCTTTTTTAGAAGCTAATACTCCATGGTTTTCAACAACTGCTTTAATCTCTTCACCTGTTTGAGTAACTTTTGCTCTAATAGTTCCATCATATAAATAGATATACTCATCTACTTTTACTTTATCAAGTAGTTCTGGATAGTTGATTGATACTATATATTTTTTATCAGCTTGTTTTTCTCCAACTATTTCATTTCTAACAAAAGTAATTTCATCACCTTTTAATAGTTCAAAAGGCTCTTTAACATCACCAATTCTCACTTTAGGACCAGAAATATCTTGTAATACTGCAATTGTAGTATTAAGATTATTCATAGCAGTTCTAATATTATTTAATGTATTTAAATGATACTCATGATCACCATGTGAAAAATTAAGCCTGAACATATTTGCCCCAGCTTTAATTAGCCCCTCAATCATCTCAACACTGTTACTTGCAGGTCCTAGTGTTGCTAAAATCTTCGTTCTTTTTTCCATTGGGCTACTCCTTATTTTGAAATAATTTATAATAGGTATTATATCTAAATTCATTTACAATGCAGTTACACCTTGTATAGGAAGTATCAAACTTTTTTAGCTAAACTTCAAAAATGAATTCAAATAAAAAAACTTTCAAACAATATATGCATGAATGGCTTTATTCAAATGATGGATATTACAGTACTTATAAAGAGATTGGAAAAGAAGGAGACTTCTATACTTCAGTATCTACTTCAAGTTTTTTTGGTGGAGCTATTGCTAAAAAAATCATAGATGAAATTCAAAATGGCAACTTAAAAGAAAATACTACAATTTTAGAAATTGGAGCACATCATGGTTACCTTTTAGCTGATATTATTCAATTTATTTATACTTTAAAACCAGAACTTCTAAAGAGTCTTAATTTTGCTATTGTTGAAAGATTTGAACATTTACAAAAGTTTCAAAAAGAATACATGAAAGAATCATTTGGAAATGAGATTAATCTTATTCACTACAATGATATTAATGAAGTAAAACTTAACTCTGCTTTTATTTTAGCAAATGAAGTATTTGATGCCTTTGCTTGTGAATTAATTTTAGAAAAAGAAAATATCCTATACCAAGCATTTCTTGAAGATGAAAAAATAGTTTTTGAAAAATGTGAGGATAAAAAACTTTTAGAACACTGTAAAAAATACTCTCTAACTAAAGGTGAAGTTTGCTTAGATTATGAAGAGTTTATAAAAACAATTGATTCAAATATAAAAAACTTTCACTTTCTAACTTTTGATTATGGAGATAGATTTTATAGAAATGATTTTTCTACAAGAGTTTATAAAAACCACGAAGTATTACCAATTTTTGATAAAAAAATAAATCTACAAACTTCTTATAAAACAAGTGATATTACCTATGATGTATGTTTTAATTATTTAATTGATATATTTGAGGAAAATAATATCACCAATATTAAATTTGATACACAAATGAATTCTCTTATTAACTTTGGAGTAATAGAACTGCTTGAAATACTAAAAGCTCATACAAGTGAGTCTGTCTACTTAAAAGAGCTTCAAAAAGTCAAACTTCTTATTGAGCCTACTGGAATGGGAGATAGGTTTAAAACTCTTTATGTAAAAAAGTAACAACTATTATAAATAATATTTTTGTAACTTTGAAAAATATTCTTTATACCTTAGTTTAAGTACAATATCATAGTTATACTATGTTAAGAAGGAATAGAGAATGAAGAGTCTATCAATAAAAGCCAAGCTATTAGCAATCGTAATTAGTTCTATTGTTATAGTTTCTATGATTATTTTAGTTCAATCAAATATTGCACTATACAATACTTCTGGAGATGTTACTGACAAATTTGAAAAAGATGCATATCATTCAAAAGAAGCTGAACTAAAAAGTTATGTTGAGATAGCTATTAAAACTGTAGAAGCTTTTTATAAAAGAGCACAAAATGACCCTGAAAATACAGAAAGCTATAAAAAAGCTGCCTTAGATGCTATTGAAAGTATTAGATATGGTAAAGATGGTTACTACTGGATTAATGATTCACATCCAAATATGGTAATGCATGCTATTAAACCAGCTCTAAATGGAAAAGACTTATCAAAAGTAAAAGACCCAAATGGAGTATATCTATTTGTTGAGATGGCAAAAATCACTCAAGGAAATCCAAAAGGTGGTCTTGTAGAGTATGTTTGGCCAAAACCTGGTTTTGAAAAACCACAACCAAAGTTCTCTTATGTAATGAAGTTTGAACCATGGGATTGGGTTATTGGAACTGGTGCATATGTAGATAATATTAGTACTTCAATTAATAAAATGAAAAATGCCACAGAAGAAGAGATTTTTAGTACTATGATTACTAATATTGTAATTATCTTTATAATTATGATTATCTTAGCCTTTATTATGCTTTTAATTGCAAAGAAAAGTATTTTCGACCCACTTGAAAACTTCCAAAACGGTCTATTAAACTTCTTTAAATACCTAAATAAAGAGCAATCAAATGTTGATATGCTTGATGATAGTAGTAAAGATGAAATTGGTACTATGTCTAAAGAAGTAAATCAAAATATTCAAAAAACTCAATCTTTAATTGAGCAAGATGCTGCTTTAATTGAAGATGTAAAAAGAGTAGTTGAAGAAGTAAAAGCTGGTCATCTTGATAAAAAGATTAGTAAAACAACTCAAAATGAAGCACTTAAAGAGTTACAAATTATCTTTAATGAAATGCTAGAAATTATGGAAAGTAATGTTCACAATGATATCAATGAAGTTAACAAAGTATTAAGTAGCTTCAAAAACAGAGACTTTAGAACAAATATCCAAAATCCTAAAGGTGAAGTTGCAAAAACACTTAATGAATTATCAGAGATAATCAATAAAATGTTACTTGATAACTTAACAAATGGCTCTACTATGAATGAAAATGCAGAGATGCTACGTTCTAATGTTGAGAAATTAAGTGTAAGTTCAAATCAACAAGCTGCTTCATTAGAAGAGACTGCTGCTGCTTTAGAAGAGATTACTGGAACTATTACAAATACTTCTGGAAATATTGCTCAAATGGCAACTTATACTCAAGAATTAACAGGTTCTGTTAAAACAGGTCAAAACCTTGCTAGTGAAACAACTTCATCTATGGAAGAGATTAATGAACAAACAGAGCTTATTGCAGATGCAATTACAGTAATTGACCAAATTGCCTTCCAAACAAATATTCTATCTCTTAATGCAGCCGTTGAAGCAGCTACTGCTGGTGAAGCAGGAAAAGGTTTTGCAGTTGTTGCAGCAGAAGTTAGAAACTTAGCTTCGAGGTCAGCTGAAGCAGCAAAAGAGATTAAAACTATTGTTGAAAATGCTACAGAAAAAGCAAATAATGGTAAAGCTATTTCTCAAAAAATGATTGAAGGTTATGATGGAATTTATGCAAAAGTTCAAGAAACAGAAAGCCTAATCAATGACATTACAACTGCTTCTAAAGAACAAACAACTGGTATTGCACAGATTAATGATGCAGTTGCACAACTAGATAAAGCAACTCAAGAAAATGCTAACGTAGCTAATAATACAAGTGATATTGCAAACCAAACATCACAAATGGCAATGAACATTGTTAATGAAGCAAATAAGTCTGAGTTTTTAAATAAAACAAGCGTTAAAACAACAAGTCATTCTCATACTACAGAAGTAAACTACTCAACACAAAAAGTAGCACCTAAAAAAGTAGAGAAGAAAGAGCCTGTACAAACTAGAGTTATTCAAGCAGAAAAAAGTAATGATGACGAATGGGAAACTTTCTAAGTTTTCATTCCCATCTTAAAATAAAAAGTTTCTTTTATATTTGATAAGTATAAAAGAAACTTGTGTTAAAATCACTAAAAACAAAGGAATCTAAATGGAGCTTATTGTTAATGGAGAAAATAAAAACTTCCCAGATAACTCTACATTACAAGCAATTATTGATGAATTAAGAATTGAAGAAAAAGTAATGGCAGCTGCTGTAAATATGGAAATTGTAAAAAAAGATGAATGGAATTCTTATACTGTAAAAGAGAATGACAAACTTGAACTTTTACAGTTTGTTGGTGGCGGTTGATTTAAAAAATCATGTCTACAAAAGAGAAAGGCCAAGCAGCCGAACAAAAAGCATGTGACTATTTAAAATCCTATGGCTTTGAGATAGTTGAACAAAACTTTTATGCTAAAAAGCTTGGTGAGATAGATATCATTTCAAAGAAAAATGATACCTATCACTTTGTAGAAGTAAAATCCTCTGTTGATTATGAATCTGCTATAAATAATATAACTCCTTCCAAAATATCCAAATTAAAAAGAAGTATTGATTACTATTTACAAACAAAAAAACTTGATGTAGCTTATTGCATTGATGTAATAATTATTGTTGATGAAGATATTGATTTAATCTCAAATATTACTATATGAAATTTTATTGCAAATTGAAATATTATTTGCTATAATAGTTTTATGTTTTTACACCTAGACCTAGACTGCTTTTTTGTATCCGCCCATAGAACTGTTGATAAAACCTTAGAAAACATTCCTGCTGCTGTAGGAGGAAGAAGTAATCTTAATATTTTCTCAAGTCAAAAAGAACTAAGAAAAGTCAGTGAAAATGGAGGAGCTTTTGTTAGTACTATTCTTACAAATGAAGGTGAGAAAAGTTTTAAAGAGTATTTTGTAGATGAAAATGGAAGAATAAGAGGAATTGTAACTACTGCTTCATATGAGGCAAGAGCCTTTGGAGTGAAAACTGCAATGAGTGTAAATGAAGCTCTAAAACTTTGTCCAAATCTAAAAATGATTCCCCCAAACTATCCTTTATATCACGACTTATCAAAAAAATTATGTGAGCTTTTAAAAAAAGAAATTCCCTTAGTTGAGCAGTTTTCTATTGATGAATTCTTTGGAGATTTAAGTGGTTATATAAAAGATGAAGATGTAGAAGAGTTTGCCTTTAAATTAAAACAAAAGATAAAAAAAGAACTTGACTTACCAATATCAATTGGGATTGCACCTTCTAAATACCTTTCAAAACTAATTACTGAACATGCTAAACCAAATGGAATTAAATTTGTTAGAAAAGAGCATATAAGAAACTTCACAAAAGATATTCCAATAGAAGAGTTTCCAGGTATTGGCAAAAAATACCAAGAAAGACTAAAAGGTTATGGAATAAAAACCCTAGGAGATATAGAGGGTAAAAAAGACCTGTTTTACTCATGGAAGAAACCAGGAATTGAGCTATATAATAGAGTTTGTGGAATTGAAGATAATAAATTAAATCTTCAAAGAGATAAAAAATCTATAGGAATAGGAAGAAGTTTTGATCCTATTTATGATAGGGAAGAGTTAATTAGAAGAGTAATTATACTTAGTAGATATTTATCTTTTATCGTTAAAAAAGCAGATAAAAACCCACTATCTTATGCTTTACAAATAAGATATGAATCAAAAATAAAATCAAAAAACTTTGTAAATGTAAATAGAATCTTTAACGAAGAAAGTTTCAAGGCAAGAATAAAAGAGCTATTTTTAGAAATTGATAATCACCCTTCCCACGGAATTGTTCAATTAAATATAACAGTATATAACTTTTCAAAACCAAATGAATATACTTATAATATCTTTGAATATGAGAATGATTTAAAAAAGAAAAAACTAGGAAATGAAATACAAGCTTTGAGGGAAAAATATGGTGTTGATATTATCAAAACTGCTTCAGAGATAAAAAAAGAGAAATAAGAGGCTTTATAACCTCTTATTTAATAACTACTACATCCATCAATTATCGATTCTTGACTTGGATATAAATACACTTCAACTCTTCTATTTAGAGACATATTAGCATCACTATTATTTGGAACTAAAGGTTTATTAAAAGAACAACCCCTTGAAAATATCTTATTAGAAATACCTGTATTAAGTAAAGTATTACCTACATTTGATGCTCTTTGTTCTGATAGTTTTTGATTAAACTCATAAGTACCTCTACTGTCAGTAAAACCTAAAACTTGAACTACAGTATTTGGATAGTTTCTTAAAACCTTGCTAATTTTACCAATTTTTAAAGCAGCCGATTGAGTAGGAACAGAAGAGTTAGTTTTAAAAACCATCTCATCCCTTAGCATGATTTTTACATACCTTTGAGTATTTGAAACAATTAAATCATTATCTGGGTTTACAACTGCATTAGGATTATTATTTACATCAGTATCAAGCTCTTGGGCAATATCTTTTGCTTGTTGCTCCATACTATAGCCAATTCCACCACCAACAGCTGCACCAATAGCACCACCAATTACTGCACGTTTTGCTTTATTGTCACCTTTAGTACTAGCACCAACAACTGCACCAAGTAAACCTCCAATTAAGGCACCGGTTTGTGTTTTAGATAAGCCAGTATTATTATCAGGTGTTTGCTGATTACTATTTTGTAAAGCACAACCAGTGAATAAAAAGGCACATAAAGACAAGCTTGCTAACTTTTTTGAGATAAGACTTTTCATAATAAACCCTTTTTGTAAAGATATATTATTATACTACTTATATAAATAATTGTGCTTTTAAAATTTAAATTAGTTGAATTGTAATATTTTTAAACAAGAAAAATAATAGAAGTTAAGATTGGTTGCGGAAGCTGGATTTGAACCAACGACCTTCGGGTTATGAGCCCGACGAGCTACCGGACTGCTCTATTCCGCGGCTAACCAATATTGAAAAAGTGGCTGGGGTAGCAGGATTCGAACCTACGAATGCTGGTACCAAAAACCAGTGCCTTACCGCTTGGCGATACCCCAAATTAAAAGTTCAAAATAACTTTTAGGATTGAAATTCTAACAAAAAAACCTTAAATTAATATAATATAACTAGCTATGTTTCTCTTTTTCTAAATAATAACAAAAAAGACATATTTTATATGTAAATAATTTATCTTGTGTATAATTTAGCAATTACAATTAGGACTTTTTATGCTCAATAAAATTATTATTTCTATCTTTTTATTATTTACTACTCTTTATGCCAAACCTGTTTTAGTTTATGAAGATATAAAAGAGCTAGATATATTAAAATATTCAGATATTCACATAGACTATACAAAAGAACTAAGCATACATGATATAAAAGAAAATGATGATTTATTTCAAAAAAATAGTGAAAGTAGACTCTCTTATGGTTATGCACCTAACTTTAATATTTGGATACGATTTAAACTAAAAAACACTACAAATAAAGAGATTAAAAGAGTTTTAGAGTATGACAATGCTTTGACTAGTCATATTACATTTTATGATTTAGATAGTAATATTAAGGCCTTAAAAGGCTTATATTTTAGACAAAATGACATAAAGACAGTTAACTCAGCTTTTCCAATATTAATTAAACCAAATAGTGAAAAAACTATTTATATAAAAGCAAGTTCAGATATTACAACTATGATTATAAAACTCAAACTTTGGGAAAACTTTACTTTCTTTGAAAAAGAGTTAAAACATCAAATGATATTAGCCCTATTCTTTGGTGCAATGTTTATTTTGGGAATTTATAATCTATTTATCTTCTTTTTTACAAAGGATATAAGTTACTTATATTATGTAGTCTATATTATTGGGATTATAGTTCATCACCTTTTATATGTTGGTTTTGCAACAATATATATGCTTCCTGATGGCTGGATAGAAGAAATATTAAAGTATGCACCAGTAATTGTTGCTATTCCTATTGTTGCCCTTGCTTTATTTACAAAAGAGTTTTTAAATACAAAGCAGTATCCTAAAAACAATGCTTTTTTAAACTTCTATTTAATCCTAATTCCTATTTCTATTGTTTTCTTCTTATTAACAGATGATTATGATAAACATAGAAATACACTTACAATGCTTTTATTAATTTATCTAATGGGATTAACTCTATATGCAACAATAAAAAGAAATAAACAAGCCTACTTTATACTTTTTGGATGGTTTGTATTTTTAATATCTGGACTTACAATGTTCCTATCAAGTGCAGGAATATTTAACGTATATGATTACTTTCCTTATATTGTAGAAGCTTCTTTTGTATCTGAAGCAACTATTTTTTCGATTGCCCTTGCAAATAGAATAACAAGTCTACAAAAAGACAAAGATGAAGCAAATAAAAGATTGATTGTTCATCAACAAAATGAGACTGAAAGATTAAGTAAAGAAGTATCATTAAGAACAAAAGACTTAAAAGATACACTTATTGAAAAAGAGCTTTTATTAAAAGAACTAAATCATAGAGTAAAAAACAATATGCAAACTATTGTATCTCTAATAAGACTTCAAGCAGATGAAATACACAATGAAAAACTACAAGATATCTTAGTTACTATTCAAAATAGAATTAATGCAATGAGTCATCTTCATGAGTTACTTTATAAACAAGATAATATTTCCCATGTAAATACTTATGAATATTTTGAAGCTCTTATTGAAGAGGTTGTTGATAGTTATCATAAAGATGTTGATATTGATTTAGATGTAAGAGCAAATATAAAAATGGAACAAGCTGTTTATTGTGGACTTATTTTAAATGAACTTCTTACAAACTCATTTAAATATGCTTTCCCAGATTTTATTGGAACAATTGAAATAAAACTTTTTAAACAGCACAATGAAATCACTTTCCTTGTAAAAGATAATGGAATTGGATTTAAAGAGAATAAACAAACTGATTCTCTAGGCTTAACCCTTGTAGATACACTTGCAAGAAATCAGCTTAAAGGTGAGATAGAGATTAAATCAACGAAAGGAGTAGAGACAAAAATTATCTGGCAAGATGATGACAAATGAAAAGTTTCTAATTGTAGAAGATGAGGCAATTGTTGCTTTAGATATAAAAAAAAGTCTTGAAAACCTAGGTTATTATGTTGTAGCTTGTGCAACAAACTATGATGAAGCACTAAAATTTGTAAAAGAGAAAGACCCTTCCATAATTTTGATGGATATAAACCTAAAAAATAGTAAAAGTGGAATAGATGCTGCCATAGATATTCAAAAAATCAAGAACATCCCTATTGTTTATATAACTGCTTACTCCGATGAAGAAACAATAAAAAAAGCAGTAAAAACAAACCCAATTGCATATTTGCTAAAACCTTTTAAAAGAGAAGAGTTAAAAACTACAATCTATTTAGCATTACACAAAATAAATAGCTCTTATGAACTATTTAAAAATAAAGACTTTATTCATCTAGGACTAAACTATTATTATAACATTAAAGATGAAACACTATTCTATGAGAATCTTAGAATAAAACTAAGTATAAAAGAAAGAGCTCTTTTAAGTATTTTAGTAGAAGCTAAAGGAAGTATTGTTTCATTTAATAGTTTAGAATATTTACTGTGGCCTGATTATCCCGTTTCAAAAGGAGCATTAAGAACATTAATTTATAGGCTTAGAACTAAGCTTGAATATAAACTTATAGAAACAATCCCCTCACTTGGATGCAAAATCACCACTCTTACTTAATAATTCTTACAATCCTGTGACATAAACTGTGACAGGGCTTATGTAAAGTTTGTCTAAAAAAGGACAAACACATGAGTCACTTAAACAAAAATATATCTATTAACTTTCTACAAGAGTTTGTAACTCACAATATTAACAGCCAACTAGACTACTTACCTGAAAAGTTCAATGAAGAACAAAGGTATGCCCTTGAAGTATTTAAAAAAAGAGTTTTCCTAGAAGAGACTATAGAAGAAACAATTAGTTTTAATAGAAGTCTAAATTGGGATAATAAATATTCAAATACAAACTTAGCCATTAGTGCGGAAGAGCTTATTGAAGTTTTTAAATTAAGGAGTAGTGTTTACCATGAAATATCATATCAAAAGGAGTGCCCTGATGAAATTGATGGATTAAATTTTGATACTTTTGATAAGAATTCAGCGGTGATTTATTGTAAAAATAATAATGAAATATCTGGAACTATTAGACTTATATTTGATTCAAAAAAAGGTTTACCCTCTGAAGAAAAATGCTCTTTTACTAAACAAAGAGAAGAGTTTAATCTAATAGGTGAGATTTCAAGAAACATTGTTAAAACTCGGAATAAAGGTCTTAATCAAGAGTTTAAATATCTAATGTGCGGTATTTACAATATCTTTATGAATAATAACATTGACCTAGCACTTTCAGGAATAAGAGCAGACCACCTGAAACTATTTGAAAAGCTTGGTGGAGTAAAAGTAGAAAAAGAGTTAGATGCTTATGGAAATGTTGATATACCTTTTTTAATAATTTCTTATAATCCTAGTTTAGCATCAAGATTTTTTAAAAAAGTCTTCTTAAAACAGTAAGTGTGACAAAGGTGTGACGAAAAAATGATATACTTCTGTATAAAAAAATAATTTTTAGAAAATGAGATGATGAATAAAGTATTAATAGTAGAAGATGAAACGATTGTTGCACTTGAAATCAAAAAAGTTCTAGAAAAGCTTGATTTTATAGTGACAGATATGGCAACAGGATATGATAGTGCACTTGAGAGTGTAAAAAGAACTAAACCAGATATTATTTTGATGGATATTGATTTAAGAGATGATAAAGATGGTATTGATGTAGCTATACAGATACAAAAGAACAACAATATTCCAATTATCTATACAACTGCATATTCTGATGAAAAAACATTAAATAGAGCAATAGAAACAAATCCCGTAACTTACTTAATAAAACCCTTTAAAAGAGAAGAGTTAAAATCAAATATTCTTTTAGGTATCTATAAAAGTAAAAATGAAGTTGTTCCCACAATTGATAAGAGTCTTATGAGACTTGGATTTGATTACTATTTTGATAAAGTAAATGATAAGTTATACTATAAAGATATGTTTATTAAACTTGGTCTAAAAGAGAGACAACTACTTAGAATACTAATTAGAGCAAATGGTGCTATTGTTACCTTTGAAGATTTAGAGTATAAGATTTGGCATAACCATACTATCTCAAATAGTACATTAAGAACTCTTATTTATAGACTTAGATCGAAACTCCATTATGATTTGATTGAAACTATTTCAAATGTAGGGTGTAGAGTAACTATTAACGAATAAATATAAAAAGAGTTTTTCTCTTTTTATATCTTCTTCCTTCACTATTTTACAAATAAAGTAAGTAGTCTATTAGGAATTACGATTCCTGATTTACTAAGTGCATCTAAAATATTCTCATTTTTTTGAACTAATCTAAAAAATACTTCTATTTTCTTAATTAAATTTATTTCTGTTATTGACATTTTATTGTTCCTTTCATCTAAAAAAACAATTTACTGTGTGGATTAAAACTCTTTTGATAGTAATAATTTGGTTGCGGAAGCTGGATTTGAACCAACGACCTTCGGGTTATGAGCCCGACGAGCTACCGGACTGCTCTATTCCGCGGCAATTTAACATAATGTTAATAGTAAAGAAAAATAAAATAAGTAGATTTAGAACTTAAAGTTATTGATTTCATTTTAGTAAGGTGGTGCGGATGAGAGGACTCGAACCTCCACACCGTGAGGCACCAGATCCTAAGTCTGGCGTGTCTACCAATTTCACCACATCCGCATATAGACAAAAAAAAAGATCAAGTTGCAAACAACTTTAATCTTATTTAAAAGTGGTACGCCTGACACGATTCGAACGTGTGACCGATGCCTTAGAAGGGCATTGCTCTATCCAGCTGAGCTACAGACGCATCAAAAAAATTATATAAAAATCATCCTGAAAGAATGATAAAATGGGGTAAGTAATGGGATTCGAACCCACGACCCTCTGAACCACAACCAGATGCTCTAACCAACTGAGCTATACCTACCACTCATAAATGGTCGGGGCGAGAGGATTCGAACCTCCGGCCCCCTGGTCCCAAACCAGGTGCGCTAACCAGACTGCGCTACGCCCCGAATAAACACTTATTCTTTCAAAAAGTGGACGGAATTATAATATATTTTTTTTAGTTTGTCAAGAGTATTTTGAAGAAATTTCAAAAAATTTCAAAATTTCTTCAAAAACGACTAAAATTGAATTAATCCATCCACTGGTGAAGAAGCCGTTGCGTAAGGTTTTTTAGGGATTCTTCCTGCTTTATATGACATTCTTCCTGCAATTGTTGCATATTTAAATGCTTCTGCCATTTTCATTGGATCTTGTGCTTGAGCAATTGCTGTATTAGCTAAAATACCATCTGCACCTAATTCCATTGCATATGAAGCATCACTTGCACAACCTAATCCTGCATCAACTAAAACAGGAACTTTAACTGCATCTCTAATAAATGCAATATTATATGGGTTTTGAATTCCAAGACCAGAACCAATTGGAGCTGCTAGTGGCATAATTGCATCTGCACCTGCATTTTCTAATCTTTTTGCAACAATTGGATCATCACTTGTATATGCCATAACTGTGAAACCATCTTTTTTAAGAACCTCACAAGCTTTGATTGTATCAATTACATCTGGGTATAAAGTTTTTTGTGCATCACCAATAACTTCTAACTTAATAATATCAATACCTGTTGCTTCTCTCATAAGTCTAAAAGTAGTAATTGCTTCTTCAGCTGTAAAACAACCAGCAGAATTAGGAAGAAGCTTTACATTTGTATCTTTAAAATAGTCTAATAAATTCTCTTCATTTGGGTTTGTAATATTTACTCTTCTAATAGCAACAGTAATAAGTTCACTTCCACTTGCTAACGTTGCATCTTTAGTTGTTTGAAAATCTTTATATTTTCCAGAACCAACAATTAATCTACTATTAAATTCATAATCACCAATTTTTAAAATCTGGTCATTCATTTCTGTTTTTTCCTCCATAAGTTTTAACAATTTTTTTCTATAAACTTTTTATATTCTTTACTTACGTCACTAATATCTAAGCCTATAATTTCGGGCACATCATAGCTATGTAATTCTTTAATTTTGCTTTTGATTTTTTTGAAGTTTTCTTTTTTAGTTTTGATACTTAATAGTATCTCTTCGTCATCACAAAACTCATTTTTCCACATATAATAAGATTCTATTTTACTCATTTGAATACAAGCTGCTAGCTTTTTTTCTATAAGAACTTTTGCTATTTTTTTAGCTTCATCCTTTGATGCACAAGTAGTTTGTACTAACAATAATTTCATAATTTTTTTACCTCTTCTACTAAATCTGCTGGAATAAGTGAGTAGTTATTCTTTTTATAGTTCTGTGCAGCTAATGCATGGGCTAAACTTGCAGTTATACTTGCATCTAATGAATCATAGCCTTGAGCTAATAAAGAAGCTATAAGACCACTTAAAACATCTCCACTACCACCTTTACTAAGTACGGCACTTCCAAAACTATTTATATAGATATTTTTATCTTTTCCTATAAGAGTATTTGCACCTTTTAAAAGAAGTGTTACATTAGGATATTTAGTGCAGAACTTAGTTACATACTCAAATCTATTTTTTTGTAACTCATCTACTTTTATATGAGCTATCTTACACAAGTTTAATAAAGCACAAAACTCTTTTGGGTGAGGAGTTAATACAACATCTTTTTGAAGTTTGTCTAAAATAATCTCTTCATAGAATAAATCAGCATCTATTATTGTAGGAATATCCTTTGCTAATATTTTCTCAACCTCATTAATCTCATATTTTCCTAGCCCCATTCCAATAGCTATTGCAGTACAATTATCACTTATAAAATGAGTATGCATAATATGATAAGGTAAATCTATATCTTCATGACTTACTACACTTACAAGCCCTGCTCCAAAACCAAAAGCAGCTTTTGCAGCAATTACGCCTGCTCCCATTTTACAACCAGCAATTACATTTAAGTGTCCATATGAACCTTTGTGGGCGTTCTTTTTATTTCTAAAAGGAAGCTTCATATCTTCTTTATCTAAAAGATAGATATTTGTATCTTCTTCATAAATATCTCTTTGAACACCAAGGTTGGCTACTTTAATTTTACCAACATAGTCTTTTGCTTCATCACTAAAAAGAGCTACTTTTAAAGCACCCATTGTAATAGTAGTATCAGCATAAAAAGCCTCTTGATTTATTTGCCCTTTTGTATTTATACCACTAGGAATATCACAGCTAAGTTTGTAGGCATCTTGTTTATTTAAAGAGTTAATGATAGATAAAGAAGTCTCATCTAAGTCTTTATTTAGTCCACTTCCAAATAAGCAGTCAACAATAATATCACTTTCTACTATTGTATCTATAAAAGGCACAGCTAAAAGTTTTGCTCTTTTTTCTTGAAGTTTTGCCATAGAAGATTTTGCACCAAAAGGCAGGTAAAGTTTTATGTCATATTTTTTATGAAGCAGTCTTGCAAGAGCTATTCCATCTGCTCCATTGTTTCCAGGTCCACAGACAATCAAAACAGAAGCTTTTTCTTCAAACTTATTTTCAATAAAATTAGCCATTGAAGAAGCTGCATGCTCCATCAAAATATCTTCTGTTAAAGCAAAATTTTCATAACACTTTTTATCTAAGGAACCTACTTCATAATATATATTCTGCATAATATACCTTTACTTTTTAAACTTCCAACCCTCTTTTTCTAAAGTTAGTTTTACCTTCTGCTTTACATCGCCTTGTAGCTCTATCCACTCTTCTTTTATACTTCCACCACAAGCAAGCTTTTTCTTTAGAAGTTTTAAAACCTCTTTTTTATCTTTTTCTTCAAGGTAAAATCTTCCAACTAACGTTACTGGTTTACCCCTTCTTTTTTCAAAAGTGAAAACTAATTGGTGTTGATTTTTAGGAATTATTTCAGAATGTTTAGACTTTTTCTTTTTGTCATCTTTTTTTGTATCAAATTCATTGCCTTCTAGACTTGAGCCCATATTTTGAGCTAATAAATCAGCTAATCCCATATTAAAACTCCTTTAGTCTAGTTTTTACATCAATATCTTCTATCGTTGTAAACTCTTTATTTTTGTATTGTTCTACTGCTACTCTTCCAATCATGGCTGCATTATCAGAACAGTATTTTAATTCACTAAGATAAAGATTAACTCTATTTGCTTTACATAAATCTTCAATTGCCGTTCTAAGTCTAATATTTGCACTTGCTCCACCTACTATTGCAAAGTTTTTAGGCAACTTTTGTTTAAATAGTTTTTTAACCTTTTGCATAATATGAGCTACTGCTGTTTTTTCAAAAGAAGCACATACATCACAAACATCTTCTTCACAAAGACCTTCTTCTTCTAGTTTTTCAAGTCTTAATCTTACTGCATTTTTTAGACCTGAATATGAGAATTCTATATTTGGACTTTGTCTTAAAGGAATAGGAAAGTCAAATCTTTCATCATCTCCTTTAAGTGCTTTTTCTTGAACAATAGGACCACCTGGATAACCTAAGTTCATCATCTTTGCAACTTTATCAAAGCTTTCTCCAAAACTATCATCAAGTGTACTTGCTATTAATTTCATATCATTTAAAGAGTTAGCTTCTATAAGTTGAGTATGCCCACCAGAAACTAATAAAATAGTCATAGGAAGAACTTCTTCTTTTTCTATAAATAGTGAATAGATATGACCTTTTAGATGGTTTACAGCTATTAGAGGAAGTTTTAAACTTACACTTAAAGCCTTTGCCATAGTTACACCTTCCATAAGTGTAACCGAAAGCCCAGGAGCATTTGTAACAGCTATTGCTTTTAGCTTTGGAAAGTACTCTTTACACTCTTCAAGAATTTTTGGAAGAGCCTCCACATGAAGTCTCGCAGCTAGTTCAGGTACTACTCCACCATAAACAGAGTGTTGTAGTTCTTGTGATATCTTTTTATGATAAACTAATTTTTTTGTTTCAATATCTGTTATTGCAATGGAACTATCATCACATGATGACTCAATTGAAAGTATTAATGAATCAGACATTTAAGCATTTTCCTCACACTCTTCTTCTCTATTTAACCAATCAAGAGCACAATCAAGTTTTCCATATCCAGAATCAGCATTAATATGTCCTGCTTCTTCTAAAAGTTTCATTCCAACATTAAGTTTACTTTGTAGTCTAATTGCTTCTTCTACATTCATATATGGATCATTTGTTGAAGCTGCAATAATTACTTCCTCAGATTTTAAATCACTTGGAACTGGATAAGGGAAAAATGTCTTTGCTTCTTCTAACTCTTTATTTCTTACAGGTGCTACTAACATTAACTTCTTTAGATTTATATCTAATTCTTCACATAAATGAAACCAAAGAATATTTGCTAAAGAGTGACAAACCACAATAGTAGGTTTAAAATGTTCAATTTCTGCTTTTACATAAGCTTTCCACTCTTCAAGGTCTGGATTATTTCTATTTGGTAAAGCAGGAAATGATACAGGTGTATTTTGCTCTATTAAATCTCTTGTTAAATGTGCTTGCCAATGGGGAAAATCACTTCCACCTAATCCATGTAAAACTAAAACTCTTTTTTCCATTTTTTCTTTTTTACCTTTCTTTATATGCTTCTTACGCATCTTACATATTTCTTTTTATGTCTACTATCAAAATAAGGGGTTCCACTGATAAAGTACATATAATCAGCATAAAACCACAGTGTTCTCCAGTGAGCTTTACTTGCCCAAAAACCATCTGCAATTCTATATCTAAAACTTTTGTGTATATTTGTTTTTTCGTTTCTTTTATCTACTATTAATTTTAATTCTTCAATATCAGGAAGTCGCCAGTTAGAGTATCCACCATAAGATAAGTTCTCACAATACTCTTCACCCTCTTCATGGGTAAACTTTAATTTTAAAACACTAGAATTATCAACCCACATTAACTTGTTTGTATTATCTACAACAACTTTTAATGAGCTATTTCTTTTTAAATCACTTGCAAGTGCAAATGAAAAAGAGAAAATTAACATTAGGAAGAATAAGGCTTTCATTACTTATCCTTTATTTTATATTTTCCTTGTTGTAAGTTTCTTCTTACACTTTCATCCATAAGTTCTACTGTTATATTATACTCTTCTTTATAAATAATTCCAACTAGCTCTTTACAAACCTTTTTATTCTCTTCATTTGAACCTGAGTTTTCTTTCCACTGTTCAAACTTTTCTTCATACATATTTACAATATTTTTTTCAAACTTACTTCGTGTATAAATTAGATAAACTACTAATATTAATAGTATCCCAAAAGGAATAAGTAAATCAAGAGTCATAGTAAGACCTAACTTCTTTATCTATTTCAAAAATATCATCAATAGAGTTTGCTTTTACACTTGAAAATCTTTCTAATGCATCTAAACTCATTTTTGATACATCTAAAAATCCAATTTCAGAATTTAAAAACTTTGATACAGCTACTTCATTTGCAGCATTTAAAACAACACCTAAATCTAAGTTTTCTAAAATAGTGTCTTTAACTTCCCAGATTGGATATCTTTGTTTATCAATCTGCCTAAACTCTAAACTTCCTACTTTAAGTAAATCAACTGGTTCTAAAACTTGCTCATCACATTTTCCTAAAATTGCATAAGCAATAGGAAGTTGCATAGAAGCATTTGCTATATGTGCAGTTGAACTTCCATCTTCAAAATTAACTAAACCATGAATTAAAGATTTTGTTTCAATAATAGCATCTAATCTTCTAGTATCAAATAACCATGCTGCTTCCATAAGCTCAAACATTTTATTTGTCATTGTTGCTGAATCTATTGTGATTTTATTTCCCATTGACCAATTTGGATGATTTAAAGCTTCTTTAATAGAAACATCTTTTAGCTTTTCTAGTGGATAATCCCTAAAAGAACCACCACTTGCTGTAATAGTCATAGAAGAGATTTTTTTATCTTGAAGTAAATACCAAAGTGCAAAATGCTCTGAATCTATAGGACTTAACTTTGTTTGGTCAATAAACTTCCCTGCAACAACTAAAGACTCTTTGTTTGCAAGAGCTATTTTCTTTTTACACTCAATTGCTTTTAGTGTTGGTCTTAAACCTAGAAAACCTACAAGTGCATTTACAACTGTTTTAGCCTCTGATTCTTCAATTGCTCTTAAAATTGCATCTTCACCAAAACTAACATTTTTATGATTTACTTTATGAAGGTCATCTTTTCTTGCTATTACAACTTTTTTGGGCTTAAACTCTTCTACTTGTTTATTTAGTAGCTCAATATTAGTTCCAGCAACTAAAACCTCAACATTTAACTTGAATTTTCTAGCTATATTTAGAGTATTTACCCCTATAGAGCCTGTAGAACCAAGGACTATCACATTACTGCTCTTAGAATCATTAACATAAGAACTCCACCAAAAAGGTATCCATCAGTTCTATCTAGAATTCCTCCATGTCCTGGTAAAATATCTCCACTATCTTTGATGCCAGAAAGTCTTTTTAAATATGATTCAAAAAGGTCTCCAAATACTGAAGAAATTGCTACTGCAACTGAAATAACAATTGCCCCTAAAGTTGAGATATTGTCAAGAGAGAAGATAAGACCAAAGATAGTTGCAACCACAACTCCACCAATCACACCTTCAATTGTTTTGTTAGGACTTGTTTCACAAAACTTTGTTTTTCCCATACTTCTACCAACAAAATATGCTCCAATATCAGCACCTGCTACAATTACAAGTAACCATAATAAAGACATAACACCATACTCACTATAAAGTGCTAGTAAAAACAGAAATGAAGCTGTTGGATAAAGTAGTGGTAAGAAAAGTTTTCTATCAATCTCTTTTTTATATGCGATTAAAGAAGCATAAACTATTGCTAATAAAAATACTAAGTCTTCTGGGTAAGGATAGAAGTAAGCTAAAAACCAGATACTTCCTGTATAAAAGTATATAGAGTCACTTTGCATCTTATACATTTTCATAGATTCATTAATTGAAACTACTAACAAAATCCCAAACAGTAACCACATTATAAAAAATGAATCAATGTACCCTATAACTAGTACAGCTAATATCAATGCAATACCAGTTTTAATTCTTGTAGAACTAGATTTAATTATCTCGTTAAATGCCATATATATTCCTAAAATAATAAGTTAGATATTCTAACATTTTATCTCTTGGTAGAAAATAATAGCTTTTATTTTAGAAGTGACCTACAGTAAATACCCCATGTCTAGGTTGAGAATTAACAGTACATAAAGAGTAAACTACCTCTTGCTTTTTTTCACTATTCGTATAAAAAGCTTTTGTCTTAGTCTCTACATCAACGGCAGCCAAATCAAAATCAGAATTGTTTATCTCAATAGGTTTATCTAGCTTTATTGTAGTTGCTGTCATTTGAACTTTTGAATTAATAATAAAACTATCTTTTGTTAAATCAAGTTTTGAGTTTATAAAATCTATTTTTGAATTGTAGATAATTAACTCTTCAATAAAAGCATCTTTTAGAGTAATATCTTTACTATCATAAACTTCCACTTTTTTAAAATGACCCTTTAAAACTCTACCTTCATCATTTCTAATTACAACTTCCCTAGATGATGGCTCAATTTTAGTATCTTTTTTTATATATCTTTTTGTTTTTAGATGTTTTTTTAACAAATCTAAATAGGTTTCAAAATTGTCTACCATTGGAGTATGTTTTGAGTCTTCAATAATCTCTAATTTAGAGTTTTTAATTAATTTATTTAAAGCATATCCTGTTCTAGGAGGTGCAGTTTTATCCTCTTCCCCCCAAAGAATTAAAGTTGGTACTTCAATTTTTTGGGGAATAGAAGAGAAGTTTTCCTCAGCTAAAGCCATAGCAGCAATTGTATTTGGGTTTGAACGAAGAATTACCTTTCTAGTTAATTTAGAGTTTAACATAGTATCTACTTCAAAAGGCATAATAGTATCTATCATTTGAGGAAGTTCAGACATAAAATCTGAAACAGCATCACTCTTTACAGTTTCTTTTACTTTATATTTAACTAAAAACTCCGAATAAGCAACTTTATGTAAAATTGCTGCAGCATCGATAAGTGTTAAACTTTTTACTCTTTCTTGATTTAAACTTGTATATTTTAAACTAATACTAGCTCCCATAGAATGACCCACTAAGTGAAAAGGCTTATCAACAAAGTTATCTATTAAAGTATCAATAAAACCTACATATCTTTTTGGAGAGTATAATTGGTTGGATTTATCTGACTTTCCAAAACCTGGTAAATCAAATATCAAAATATAGTAATCTTTTTTTAAAGCTTCAACTGATTCAAGCCAAATAGATGAAGCTTCTTTTCCTAAACCATGAACAAAAACTATTGCTTCATTTTTAGGGTTTCCATAAGTTTCTACGTAACTTACTTCATTAAAGATTGGTTCTTTAATGAACTGGGCATTTAAACAATAAATAAATAAAGAGAAAGTAAAAAGAAACTTTTTCATTACTCTTGTATCATTACTGTTAAAACACCTGTTGCGTAGTTTGTATTCTCTGCTAAATCAAAAACATTAAAAGAGAATTCACAAACAGCACCAAACTCTAAATTCTTTTCTACTTTAATTATATATTCTAAAGTATCTGGTTCTTTATTTAGTTTTACTTCTTTTACTGATACTAAAAAACCAATTTTTGCTTCTTTTTCTTGTGAAAATCCAGCAGAACTTTGTGCTGCTGCTTCAAAAAGCATTGGTAAAGTTGGTAAAGAAGTAAATTCACATTTAACTTTTATAAACTCTTTGTTTACTTCTAAAAGCTCTTTTGCAAACTTTATTGGTTCTTGATGAGGGATATTCATAGTTTCACCTCTATAATATTTTTTTGATTTTCATTGAACTGTTTTGCATATGATAAAAGTTCTTTTACAGACTCTGGACACTTAGTATTATCATCTTCAAAACTAATTGTTGCTTCTTCTTTAGTAACTTTTACTTTTAAAGCAACTGCAACTTCAAGGAAATCAATACACTTATTTACTTGCTCAATATTCTCAATGTTCATAGTTTCAGTAACCACTAATAAAATCTCATCACCATCTAAAGCTTTTATAGCTCCCATTTTTAGAAGTCGATTAGAAGTATTATCTCCACAAGAGATAGTCAAGATTTCACTCTCATTTTTTTCTAAAATCGAAGCATAAGATACTGGTGTATTATAAACAGAGTTTTGGAAGTCTGTAGGAGAGATTCCCTCTTTATTTAAAATTGCATTTAAAATATTTGCAGTTGCAGGAAGTTCACCATATGCACTTCCATACATAATTCTTCCTTGTTTAAAATCAACTTTGTCCATAAGCTCTACTGTTAATTTAGAAGCTCTTGTTAATCTTCTTCTAAATACCATTTTAGGAACTAAAGCTTTTGTGTTTAAATCCTCAACTTGTGTAGGAGCTAATAAAAATGCTGCATTTAAAATTTCTAAATTAATTGTCATTGCTTAGTCCTAAAAGAATACTTGTATTATTTCCACCAAAGGCAAATGAGTTAGAAAGTACATATGAAACTTCTTGTTTTAAAGGTTCATTTGTAAATAAGATATCTTCTCTTTCCACATCTTTGATATTTTTTGAAGGTGGTATTATCTGTTTTTGTAAACTCAGACAAGCAATAATAGCTTCAATAGCTCCAGCAGCTCCTAAAGTATGTCCTGTAAAAGATTTTGTTGAACTAACATAAGGTTTTGAAGTATCAAATACCAATGAAATTGCATTTAATTCTGAAGAATCATTTGCCATAGTTCCTGTACCATGAGCATTGATATAAGATATTTTTTCTTTATTTATTTTTGCATCATCAATAGCATTTTGCATTGCTTTTGCAGCACCTAAACCTTCAGGGTGAGGCTGAGTCATGTGGTGACCATCTGAACTATATCCAGCTCCACATATTTCAACACTTGTTGAATCTTCTTTTTCATCTTGGATTAAAAGAACTGCAATAGCTTCAGCTACATTCATCCCTTCTCTATTTTTTTCAAATGGAGTACAAGGATTTGATGATAAAACACTTAGTGCTGAAAATCCACAAACAGTAGTATAAGATAAAGCATCTACACCTACAACTAAAACGTTTTTATAAATACCTTTATTTATTACCTCTTTTGCATACCCTAAAGCATTAGCACTAGAAGTACAAGCTGTAGAAAAAGAGATATCATCATAAAAATTGAAATCTTGTTTTAAGTGATAAGCTATTGCATCAATTGGATGTTTTTTATAGTCAATATTTTCATAACTAGAATCTTTAAAAAAAACTTTTTCTGTTTCGTTCATTCCACCAACAGAAGAGCCAATTATAAGTAAAGTATTATCGTAGTTTTCTAGATTAGAGTTTGTAAGTACTTTGTTTACTGTTTTTGTAAGTAAGTCGCTAAAAGATAAGTTTGAATCTATTTTTCCAATTGCAACACTTCTATCTTGAACATAAGAGTTATCAATTGAAATACAATCTTTTTTTTCGCAGATTGAAGCGAAAAGCTGTTGGGAATCAAGTCCAGCACAGCTTACTGCTTCAAAACTATTTATATATGCCTTTTTATTTGTTGTCATTAATATATTTTAATAAGTTCTCTACTGATGCAAAAATTTCATTATACTGCTCTGGGTTTTGAATTTTTACACCATACTCTTTTTCAATAATTAATACTAATTCAATTGAATCAACTGAATCTAAACCTAAACCTTCATCCCCAAAAAGTGCATCTGCATCTTCAATATCTCCAACTTCAATATCTTCAAGTTTTAAACCATCAATTAAAACTTGCTTAAACTCATTGCTTGAAATTGCCATTAATTTTATCCCTCTTTTAGTCTATTTTATTATATTATTATATTATTTTAGCCCTTTTAGACATCTTATATAGATGTCTAAACCATTGAGATAAGGGCATCAATTTTTTGTTTTGAGTTTTTAACAAAGTAGTTATCTTCATCCCAAACATACCCAGAAAGAATTGAAGCTACTGATTGTTTTATCTTTTCAGCTTTATTTGGAGCATAGAAAATCTTTCTTAATTTTCCTTCATACCAAGCATAAACAAACTCTCTAAATACATTAATTCCAATCATCATATAATCTTCATAATCTTTTTGCCAATCTACTTTTTCACCATTTAATTCTTTAATAATTAAATCTCCAACTCTATCTGAAGACTCTAAAGCTAATGTTACACCAGAAGAGAAAACTGGATCTAAAAACTCAGTTGCATTTCCACTTAAGGCAAAACCTTTTCCATGCATAGTTTTAATTGCTGCTGAGTAACCATTGATAACTCCTACAGGTCTTAACTTCTTAGCATCTTTATATTTCTCTTTTAAATATTCGTGCTCATTAATTACTTTGTCAAAGAAGTCTTCAAGGCTCAGACCAGTTTCTTCAAAATATGATTCTTCACAAACAACACCTATAGAAGTTACTCCATCACTAAAAGGAATGCCCCATAACCATGCTTTATTATCATCATGGATTACAATATCAATAAAACCTTCTTTATCTTTTTCTCTTCTTGTTTCACCTTCAACTCTTGTGAAAATTGCATTTCTAAGTCTTAAATCAGAAGGAATATCTAAATCTAAAAGTTTAGGTAATACTCTTCCATATCCAGAAGCATCTAATACAAATCTTGCTTTAAATACTCTTTCTTCACCATTTTCATCTGTTGCAGTAACTTTGTTATTGTCATTATCATAAGCAGTTACTTCATACTTATGTCTAACATCTGCTCCCCATTTTTTGGCAGTTTCTAAAAGAACATTATCAAACTCTTCTCTTTTTACTTGATAACTTGTTCCCCATTTTTGACCTAAGTTATTTCTAAAATCAATTAGCTCTTCTTGTTTATTTTCATCAATGAAAATTGCACCTGGTTTTAGCATAAAACCTTGCTCTTCAATAACATCAATTAAACCGTTTTTCTCTAAAATCTCATTACACCTTGGAAGTAGTGATTCTCCAATAACAAACCTAGGAAATTCTAACTTCTCTAATATTGTTACACTAAACCCAGCCTTTAATAGTTTGCACGCAGCAACAGAACCACTTGGTCCCCCACCAATAACCAACACATCACAATTTTCTTCCATTAAGTCCTCCAAGAAGTAATACAAATAATTTTTTCTTATTATATACTTAGTTTACTTTTGATACAATTGAATCTAATATTTGCATTTACAAGGTAATAAGTAATTGAACAATTTATATAGTTTTAATGTTCTAAAAAAAGAGAATGACTATGCTGAAATAGAAGTATTATTTGCAGACAAAAGTCATGAAATTTTCAAAGCTCACTTTCCAGATAATAGTTTACTTCCAGGATTTCTTCAAATAGATATCATAAGTGAAATTTTATCAATTGATGTTATAGAAGTAAAAAAAGCTAAATTCTTACAAGCAGTTCTTCCAGAGGATAAAGTAACTTATCTTGTAAAAATAAAAGATAAAACTTTTAATGTAAAAATTGAAAAAGAAAATAAAAAATGTAGTGAGTTCTCCATTGTACAAAAATGATATTATCATAGTTGTTCCTACTTTCAACAACCCAAAAACAATCTCAAATGTAATAAAAGACATTTTAAATCACAACTACAAAGTTATTGTTGTAGATGATGGTTCAGATATTGAAGTTTCTAGTTTAATTGAAAAAAATGAAGATGTTACTGTTTTAAGACATGAACAAAATCAAGGTAAAGGCCAAGCTATTCTTACAGGCGCACAAAAAGCAAAAGAGCTTGGATATGAATACTTTGTAAGTATGGATGGAGATGGTCAACATTTAGCTTCAGAGATAGCGAAACTAAAAGCCTGTATAAACAGTGAAAACCAAATTGTTATGGGTGCAAGAAACTTTGAAATAGACAATGTTCCACAAAAATCGAAAATAGGTAGAGCCTTTCATAACTTTTGGATTAGATTAAATAGTGGTTACCACATAAATGACTCACTAACTGGTTTTAGACTATACCCTGTTTCAATACTTGATTTAAATATCAAAACTAGAAGATTTAACTTTGAAGTAGAAGTTTTAGTAAAACATTATTGGAAACATAAAAATATTACTGATACTATAATTGAGTGTTATTACCCTACTCCTGAAGAGAGAGTAAGTCACTTCGATAACTACAATGACACAATAAATATCACACTTTTACACCTAAAACTTTTTTTACAAAAGATATTTTTATTAAAAGGTATTCTTTAATGGCAGCTAAACAAAGAGTTGGTGGACCAGTTGTAAAAACTCTATACTCATTTTATAAAATATTTGGCTATGGAAGTGTTTATTTCTCTTTGTATTTTGTTGTTTTATACTACTTTTTATTTGCTTCAAATGTAAGGGAATCTTTAAAACAATACTATAAAAATATTGGGGAAGAGTTTTCAAATAAAAAATATTTCAAACACCTATTTAACTATGCCCTAGCTACTTCTGATAGATTTATCTCAAAGGCAAATCCTGAAATATATAACTTCATAAACCAAAATAGAAATGAGCTATTAAGTGAATTAAAAAATGGTTCTATTCTTCTATCAAACCATTTTGGTGGTTGGGCAACAGCAAGTAACTACTTTAGAGATGACAATATTAAAATAAATATTGTTATGAATGAAGCTATGATAAAAAATGCAAGTGAATTTGAACAAGTTATAAATAAAAAAAATGATAAAAATGTAAATATCATCGACCTGTCAAAGGGTGATATTGCTACATCTATCTCTATTGGAAATGCTTTACTAAATAATGAATCAGTAGCACTAATGGGTGATAGAGCTATAAATAAAAAACACCTACACAAAATCTCTTTTTTTGAAAAAGATGCACACTTTAATAAAAATCCATTTCTTATTGCATATAAAACAAAAAAGCCTATTATTGCACTTTTTGTTGTTTTAAAAGAGAAAAAAACTTACGAAATGATATTTGAAAGAATTGATATAAATACTAATAAAAAGGAAAATGAAGCTGTAGAAGAAGCAATGCAAAGGTATGTAAAACTATTAGAGAAAACTTTAAAAGAACACCCTTTACAATGGTTCAATTTTTACGATTTCTGGGAGGACAAATGAAATTAACAATTGACAAAAGACATATTAGTCTTAAAGAGATTGTAAATGCATCTAGCGTTGAGATCTCAAATGATGAGAAGTTTATAACTTTTATTAACCATACACATGATTTTATGATGGATACAATCAAACAAGGTAAGCCTATTTATGGAATTACAACTGGGTATGGAGATAGTGGTAAAAACTATGTAGATTATGATGATGCGGCAAAACTTCAAACAAATCTATTTAGATTTCATGGTTGTGGAATAGGTAAAAACCTATCATATGAAGTATGTAGATATGCAGTTATTTGCAGAACCATTTCATTAAGTAAAGCTAGATCTGGGGTTTCAATGAACCTTTTACATAGACTTGAAATGTTAATTGAAAAAGATATTATTCCAGTTATTCCATCGCAAGGGTCAGTTGGGGCAAGTGGTGACCTAACTCCACTATCATATATTGCAGCAGTTGTTGCAGGTGAGAGAGAAGTTTACTACAAAGGTGAGATTAAACCTGCTATTGAAGTTTACAATGAACTTGGAATAGAACCATACTCTTTTGAACCAAAAGAAGCCTTAGCAATTATGAATGGAACAACTATCATGAGTGCAATTGCTTTAAAAGCGATTGAAGAGTTTGAAGTTATCTTAGACTCTATGGAGTCATATGTTGCTGGTATGTTTGAGGTTCTATTAGGAGATGATACTCCTGTTGCAGATTTTGTACATGATTCAAAACCATTTGATGGACAAATTGCAGCTGCTAAAAATATCAAAAACAAAATAGCTGGTTCAAAGTTAACTCACGGTAGAGATGATAGATATGATAAGTTCTTTGCAGATAACCACTTAAATATCCAAGACACTTACTCTATGAGATGTGCACCACAAGTTTTAGGTGTAATTAGAGATAACCTTGATATTTCTAAAAAATGGGTTGAGACTGAAATCAACTCTGTAAATGACAACCCACTAATTGATGGAGAAAATCAAAAGATTTATACTTCTGGAAACTTCTATGGTGGATATGTAGCTCACGCTATGGATACACTAAAAATTTGTGCTGCAAATTTAGCTGACTTACTTGATAAAGAGTTTGCCCTACTTGTTGACCACAAATTTAATAGAGGATTAGGTGAAAACTTAAAACTTTCAAAAGAGCCATTTTTCCATGGATTTAAAGCTATGCAAATTAGTCTTAGTTCATTAAGTGCAGATGTTATTAAAAATACAACTGCTGCATCTATTCACTCAAGACCAACAGAATCACTAAATCAAGATAAAGTTTCTATGGGTACAACAGCAGCAAATGATTTTGCAAAAATGATGCCAGAACTTCATAATATGCTTTCTATTGCCTTTATAGGTATGGCACAAGCAGTTGATATTAGAGGAAAAGAACAAGTTTCACCTCACCTAAGAAAAATCTATGATACAACAAGAGAAATTGTAGAACCTTTACTTGAAGATAGAAGAATGGATATTGATATAAAAAATATCAATAAACTAATCCAAGAAGCTAAATTTATATAAAGAGTTTGTTGTGGAAATAAAAAAAGTATTAGTAACAGGAGCAACTGGTTCTATTGGTGAAGCTATTGTAAAAGAGTATGCAAAGAATGGTTACTTTGTATATGTTCACTATAATAGTAATAAAGACAAAGCTCAAGCTATTTTAGACTCAATTGAGCATGGTGAATTAATCACTTTTAATATGCAAGATAAAGAGGATATTAAAGCTACTTTAGAAAATATTTCTGTTGATGTTTTAGTAAATAATGCGGGAATCATCAAAGACAATCTATTTTTCTTTATGGAAGACGAGCAATGGGAAGATGTAATAAATACTAACCTTTCTGGAATGTATCATGTTACAAAAACTATCTCTAGAAATATGATGATGAACAAAAAAGGAAGTATCGTAAATGTAGCTTCTATCTCAGGTATCTCAGGAAATGCTGGACAAGCTAACTACTCAGCTTCAAAAGGTGGAGTAATTGCCTTTACAAAAACTTTAGCAATTGAGCTTGGAAGATATAATATTAGAGCAAATGCAATTGCTCCAGGTATAATTGAATCTGAAATGATAGAAAACATTCCAAATAGCAAGGAGCTTAAAAAAGCAATTCCTTTAAATAGATTTGGAAAACCAGAAGAAGTGGCAAAATGTGCTTATTTTATAGGAAATGATGCTACTTATGTAAGTGGTGAAGTTTTAAATATCAGTGGAGCAATGGTTAGGTAAGAATGAACCTAATTATTTCACTGCTTTATGCACCAATAGTATTTATATCACTTAAATATTTTGATATTACAAAAGTAAGTCTTGTAATATTTTGCTTAAGTACTCTTTGGTTCATAATGGTTTTTAAAAGAGGTTATAAAGAGTATTTGTACCCTCTTTTATATATTTGTATCTCTATTTTGGCTTTTTTTTTAAAAGAGTTTTTACTTCTAAAAACTATACCTTTTTTGATTTCAAGTTTTATTACAACAATTATGTTTATCTCATATATAAATAAAACCTCTATTATTCTATTTTTTGCTAAAAAGTTTTCAAAAAAAGAGTTTAGTAAAAAAGAAGAAGAGTATATTCATAAATCAACTCTTTTTTGGTTTTTTACTTCTTTAATAAATGCTATAATTCATCTTATTATTTTCTTTGATACAAATATGGATTATTGGATTTATTATAGTTCTATTGGCTGGTACTTTGTTTTTATTTTTGCAGGAGTATTACAGTTTTTACATAGAAAGTTTATTTTTTTAAAGGATTCAAATGATTAAAGCACTATTTCTTACTCTTTTTACTATAAATATATTTGCACAAACTATTCACTTTGAAGAATCAAAATACATAGATGCTTTAGATACAAGTACTAAAAAAACTGGTTATATAAACTTTAAAGAAGACTCTATAGAAACTTCATATGAAAATAGTGATGAAGTATTAGTTTTTCAAGAAGATACTCTTTTTATAAAGAAAAAAGATGAAACTGTAGAGATTGATTTAAATAGAGATATGCCTAAAAAGATATATTATACTCTACTTGAAGCTATCTATTTAGATGATATCTCAAATTTAGAAGTTTATTTTGAAATAGAACAAAAAGATAATGAAGTATTTCTAAAACCTAAAAGTATTGTTGCAAACTATGTAAAAAGTATAAACTACAAAAAAAGTACAAAATTAGAATATCTTCATATTAATATGCTAAACAATGATAGGATAAGAATTGAACAAATTGATTAAACTATCAAATTTTTTAATCTTTTCTATTGTTTTATTAGCTTTTTTTTTATCAAATAGCTATACAAATATCTCAAATAGTATTTTATCTATTTTGCCAGATTCGCAAAATAAACAAATCTTACAAGCTTATACAAAATACTCTGACTCAAAAACTCTTTTTGTATCTTTTGAAAACCTTCCTAAACAAGAAATCAAAAATGTAGAAAAAGAGCTTTTAGATATAAAAGGTTTACACAAAGAAAATAGTTTAGATAGAAAAGCTTTGTTAGAGTATCAAGAAAAATATCAACTTTTTTTAAAAAATATAGATGAAAAAAGATTAGAAAACATAGATGTAAAAGAAGAGTTAGTAAAAATACAAAAATCTTTACTAAACTCTTTTTTCCCAGTTTTAATAAATAAACAAGACCCTTTAAACCTTTTTGAAAAAACTAAAAAAGAAAGGCTAAATAAAAACATAAGAGTTTACACCTTTGATAAAACAATAAATAGTTTAGCTAAATACAAAGAGGTTTATTCAAAAATAAAATCTATAGAAAAAAAATATAAAGAGATAAAGACCTTTAGTACAATTTTCTATTTTGTAGAAAACTCACAAGCTATAAAAGCTGATGTAAACAAAATCATAATATTTGCTTTTTTGATTTTACTAACACTATATATTTTTATTCTAAGAAATATTCCTTTACTTTTAAATACTCTAACGACATTAGCTACCTCAGCTATTATCTCAATTCTTGTTGTTACTTCTATTTTTAGTGAAGTTTCTATTTTTGTTTTAGTATTTGGTTTATCAATTAGTACCGTTGCTATTGATTATATGTTTCATCACTATATGCATGGCCATTATCTAAAGAAAAAAGCCTTTAACAAAGAAGTATTCTTTGGCTTTTTGACAACTATTATTGCTTTTATTGCTATTAGTTTTATCTCTTTTTCTTTGATTATTCAAATAGCTATTTTTACTATTATTTCCCTTACTGTTTCATATCTTCATTTTAGTTTTTTATATCCAAAAATTGGTTTTACTTTAAAGGAAAACCAAAAGACAAATAGTTTTAAATTTAAAATAAATAAACTTTATATTCTTTTATTCTCTTTACTAGCAATTATTTATTCACTATCAAATATCTCATTTGATACAAACTTACGAAATCTTGATTATCAAAACAAAAACCTTGACAGCTTAAACTCTCACTTTCAAAAAGAGTTAAAACAAGAAAACAAAGTTGCCCTACTGATTGAAAGTACCTCAACAAATGATTTAATAAAAAAATATCAAAGAGTAAAACAGACTCTTCCTTCTTTAAACTCTTCCCTTGATTTAATTATCACAAAAAAGCAATATGAAAAGACAAAAGAGCTTTTAAATAGTGAAAGATTTAAAGAGTTAAAAAAAGAGTTAGAACTTCATGCTTCTAACTTAGGGTTTAAAAAAGATTATTTTAAAGAGGCTTATAGTTTAAAAGAGCTTCCAAACTATAGTTTTGAAAAACTAAAAGAGTTAAAAATAAACTACTTTGAATATAAAGAAAAAAACTATGTATTTTTAGCCCTAGATATCAAAGATTATGAAAAAATTAAAACCCTAGAGTTTATAAAACCACTTAGCATGAAGTTTTTATTTGAAGATTCATTAAATGAAGTAAAAGAAAATATTTTAATACTTGGGACTATTGCTTTACTTCTAATTATTTTAATGCTTATATTTATTACAAAAAAGAAATTTCTTTTTGCACTTTGTTTTTTACTATTTCCTTTAGCTTTAATTCTTTTATACTCTAACTTTGTGTCATTTAATATCTTACATCTTTTTATGATGTTTATTATTTTAGCAATTAGTATTGATTATGCTATTTATAGTTCTAAAAGCTTAGATATAAATACAAAAAAAGCTATACTTTTTTCCCTTCTTAGTACATTTGCAGGGTTTGGAGTACTTATATTTAGCAAAATAAATTCACTTTATTCTATTGGAATAGTTGCCACAATTGGTGTTTTAGCTATTGCATTTTTACTAATATTTTTAAAAAGGTCATCAAATGAAGATTGAAGTTCATAACGATAATGGAACTATTACAACACATAATATAAATAAAAAAGATTTTACGAATAGTTCTTTACAAAATCATTTAGGTTATATTAACTCTAAATCCAAAGAACAAAATGCCTTAAATATTATCAAAGCATATTTCAATGACTCAAAAATCATTTTATTTGATGAAACAAACCAAATACTAAAAGAAAAACTTGATGAACTAAATATTAAAGAGTTTTTACACAAGAAAAAGATAAATACTATTTTTGATGAAAAAGATTTCTCTATGATGTTTTTTACAAGCGGAAGTACTGGAAATCCAGTAGGTGCTTTAAAAGCAAAAAAACATCTTGAAGAAGAAGTTGAAGTTTTAACAAAACTATTTGAAAAAAGAGAAATAAAAAAAGTAATTCTAACTGTGCCATTTATTCATATTTATGGAATGTTATTTGGTCTTTTATATCCCCTTTTAAATAATATTGATATTGTTTTAAAAGAACACTTTTTACCAAATGATTTACTAAATTTAGTTGATGATAATAGTTTAGTTGTAACTACTCCACTTTATATAAAAGCCTTAAATAAAATTTCACAAGAAAAAGATTTATCAAAAGCTACTTTTGTTAGTTCAACAGGACCACTAGATTCTCAAAATGCAAAAGAGTTTAGTGAAAAGTTTAATACAGATGTTATACAAATCTTTGGTTCAACGGAAACAGGTGGAATCGCTTATAAACTAAATGACGAAATTTTATGGAGCCCTATGCCTAAAGTTGAAATTCAAACAAATGAGCAAAATGAATTAAAAGTTTTATCACCTTTTGTTTCAACAACTATTTATGAAAATAGTTTCAAAGATATAAATGGAGTAATGCAAACCTTTGATTATATTGAAAAAGAGAATGAGAAGTTTAAACTTGTAGGTAGAAGTTCACAGATTTTAAAGATTGCAGGGAAAAGATACTCTACTATTCAAATAGAAAATATTTTAGAAGAGGAAGAGGAGATAAAGAAGGCTTTAGTTTTTGTAAGTTCTGATAATGACTCTTTAAGGGGTGAAGTTTTAGATATTACCCTAGAAAGTTCTAAAGAGTTCACAGCAAGAGAGATAAAAAAGATTTTACAAAGTAAACTTTCTAATCTAAAGTTTTCACTGTCATTAAAACATGTGGATAAAATACCAACTTCAAGTGTTGGTAAAAAGTTGAAAATAAACTAATAGTTTGCTATACTTCGCAAAATACGGGGAAAAGATATTTAATGTCAATAGTTATAAAAAATCTATGTAAATCATATAAGGGAAATCTTGTTTTAGATAATCTAAATTTAGAAATAAAGCAAGGCTCTTTATTTGGTTTATTAGGTCCAAATGGAGCAGGAAAAACTACTTTAGTATCTATATTAAACTTTTTGATTCCAAAGGATTCAGGAACTATTTTAGTTGATAATATGGATTTAGACAAAGATGAAAATAGAATAAAATCTATTTGTAGTATTGTTCCTCAAACTTATGCTTTTTATCCAAAACTAACTGCCTTTGAAAACTTAGAGTTTTTTGGAAGTCTTTATGGACTAAAAAAAGAAGCCCTTAAAAAAAGAATTGACTACTGTATTGAAGTAACTTCTTTAGAAAAATATATAAATAAACAAGCTCACATTTTTTCAGGTGGTTTAAAAAGAAGATTAAATATCGCTATTGGTTTACTAAATAGTCCAAAGATTTTATACCTAGATGAACCAACAGTAGGAATTGATCCTCAATCAAGAAAATATATTTTAAATGTTATTAAAAAAATCAATGAAAAAGAGAATACTACTATTATTTACACTTCTCATTATATGGAAGAAGTAGAGTATTTATGTGATGAAATAGCTATTTTAGATAAATCAAAAATCATTTTACAAGAGAAAAAAGAGAAGCTACTTCAGAAAAACTCTCTTATAAAAATAAAACTTCCAGATGAAGAGATAGAAATAGATACAAAAGATGGTTTTGATAACTTTACTAAGATGATTGCAAAATTAGAAAAAGAGAATAAACCAATAGAAAATATTGATTTTGGATACAAAAATCTTGAAGATATGTTTTTAAATTTAACAAAACAGGATTTAAGAGACTAATGTTTAAATACTTACTAAAAAAAGAGTTTACCCTAATCTTTAGAGATTTACATGCTTTATTAGTTTTATTTGTAATGCCTGTTATTTTTATTTTAATTATGTCTTTAGCTTTAAAAAATAGCTATTCAAATAGTGTAGATACACCTTTAAAAGTTGCTATTACAAGCTCTAAAAACAATAAATCAATTAAAACTATGATTGAAAGTATCAATGAAAACAACTTCTTCGATGCTAACTTTCTAAAAGTAAAAGATAACAAAGAGACTTTATATATAGAAAACTATGATTTTATAGTTGATATTCAAAGAAACTATATTGAAAGAATCAAGCTAAATGATAAAAACTTTAATGTTATTATCTATAGTAAACCTGATACCTCTTTACAAAAAATAGAGATTCTTAAAAAACTTATTTCAAGTGCAAGTACAAAACTTATCTTAGAAGATTTAATGCTTGCACAAAAAATAGATACTAAAAATGTACTTGATTTTGAGTCAAAAATCCAAAACTCATATGTATATAAAAAAGATGGCTTTGAAGTAACACCAACATCAGTACAACAAAGTGTTCCTGCTTGGCTTGTATTTTCTATGTTTTTCATACTAATTCCTATATCAAATACTTTTATAAATGAAAAAGCATTTGGAACAATTGATAGAATTAGAAGTATAAATGTTTCACTCTTTCCTATTTTATTAGGGAAAATTGTTCCATACTATTTTATCAATCAAGTACAAGTAGTATTTATGATACTTGTAGGTATTTATATTGTTCCACTACTAGGCGGAGATTCACTAGTTATACAAGGAAGTATTCCTTTGATTTTCTTAATTTCTTCAGCTGTTAGTTTTGCTTCTATCTCTTTTGCACTTTTAATTGCAAACATAGCTAAAACAACAGAAGAAGCTACAACTATTGGTGGTGTTTCAAATATTATTCTTGCAGCAATTGGTGGAATTATGGTTCCTAAATTTGTAATGCCAAAATTTATGCAAGATTTTTCAGAATACTCTCCAATGTCTTGGGGATTAGAGAGTTTCTTAGAAGTATTTGTTAGAGGTGGAAGTTTTAATGACATTTCTACTTATGTATATAACATGATAACTTTTGCTATAATCTGTTTACTATTAGCATATATTTTACTAAAAAAGAGGAGATAAATTGATAGGTTCTAAAGATGAGAAACTAAAACTAGAATTAAAAGAATTAATTATTGAAGAGTGTGATAAAGATATTGAACCAGAAGATATAAGTGATGATGAAGTACTATTTGGTTCGGACACAGAATTAGAACTTGACTCAATGGATGCCTTACAAATATCTATGGCTTTACATAAAAAATATGGAATTGATGCAAATGATAGTAAAAAACTTAGAAAAATCATGGCATCAATAAATACTTTAGCAGACCATATACAACCGGAATAACATTGAACGCATATATCACAGGTAGCTCACTAGTTTGCAATATTGGAGATAATAAACAAGATATTGTTTCCAATTTAAAAAATATCTCACCTGAAACATATAAAGAAAATCTTCAAGAGATTTTAAAAGATAAAACCTTTTATAAAATATATGATTATGACTACTCAAATGAAAAAAGGTTTCAAAAAATCTTAGAAAAAGTAGTTTTAGATGCAGTAAAAGAAGCAAAGCTTTCTAAAGAAGAACAAGAAGACTTACATATCTTCCTTGGCTCTACTTCTATGGAAATGGGTACAAATGAGCAGTTTAAAGATGAGTTTGATAATAGCTCATCTAATTTAGAGTTTAAAAATATTGGAAATGGTGCTATTGGTCAATATGTTGAAAAACTAATTAACTCTAAACACAAAGCTACTCTTTTCTCAACTGCCTGTACATCTAGTGTAAATGCTTTAGCCTATGCAGCTAAAATGATTGAAAAGAAAAAAATCAAAAGAGCTATTGTTATTGGCTTTGAACTTTTTAATAAATCTACCTTTGGTGGTTTTTCATCTTTAATGCTTCTTTCTCAATCAAAAATATACAGACCCTTTGATAAAAATAGTGATGGTATTATCTTAGGAGAAGGTTGTTCAGCTGTTGTGTTAGAAAGTGAAAAAAAAGAAGAAAACAACTTTAAATATATCTCTTCTTCAAATATCTGTGATAACTACTCAGAAACTACAAGTGACCCTTCGGGAACTCCTATTTTTGAAGCTATGAATAATGCTTTAAAAAATGCCAAACTACAAGTAAAAGATTTAGATTGTATAAAAGCTCATGCTACAGGAAGTGAAAATAATAACTCATCAGAAGCAAAAGCTTTAGCTCAACTATTTAATAACTACAAAGAAAAAACACAAGTTACAGCACTAAAACCTATTTTAGGACATACTTTAGGGGCTTGTGGTACGAATGAAATTGTCTTAATGCTTGAAGCTATTAAAAATAGTTTCCTTCCTGCAACTTTTGGTTTTGAAGAAGCAATTGATGATTTAGCCTTTACTCCAATCTTAGAACACAAATCTTGTGAAAACAAACAAACTATTTTATTAAACTATGTTGCCTTTGGTGGGAATAATAGTTCAATAATCTTAAGCAATAAGGATTGATATGCATATTCACTCAACTTATAAACTTATCAATTCTAGTAAAGCTGTAAAAGAGTACAGAAAAGAGTTAAAAGAGATTTCGAAGATAAACCTTAGAAGATCAAGTAAATTTAATATCTTAGCAGTCCTAGGAGCTCTAAGAGCAACAAAAGAGATTAAGCTAAGAGAAAACCTTGGAATTTATGTTGCAAGTGAATATGGACCTATAAATGATGTTTATAAGCTAATGCAAACAATAAATGAAGAAAACAATATAGTAATGCCCTTTGACTTTCTAAATGTAAACAGCAACAATGTTAGCTTTTATGTTTCTCAAGCTTTAAATGCAAAGGGTAAGAATATGCTTTTAACTTCTCAATACTTATCATTTGAGAAGTCTTTACAACTTGCACAGTTTGAACTTGAAATAGATGAGATATCAGATATCTTGATTGGTGGGGTTGATGAATCCCTTGAGGAAGTAAAAGATTATGAAAAGTATGTAAACTTTGCAAATAATCAAACTTCACAAGATGGAAGTTGTTGGTTATATTTAAACAATGAATCATCTAACTCTTTAGGAGAAATTACAAATATTCAAGAGTTTAGTTCAAGTGAAGAATTGCTAAAAAATATTAAAAGTACATATTCAAAAATAGCTCTTAATCAATTTGCACAAAATGATGAAAATATTGTTTCAAAACTTGATAATAATAAGATTATTGATTCAAAAGATTTCTTTGGAAGTGAAGGTGCTTTAAGAGTTTTAGACCTTCTTGAATACAAAGGTGAACATCTTTATATTGCAAAAGATATAAACAATAACTACATTACAATAGAACTTAAAGTTTAAGCTCTATTGTATCTTTTTTAATAGTTTAAAAGCCTCTTCTTCATACTTTGAAGCTTCTACTAATTTTTCTGCAATTTTATTTGCATCAAATTTATCAATTTTTTTACTAGATTCTACACAAAGTAAAGCAAACTCTCTTAAAGTATTTCCAGACTTCACAAGTAATGAAGATGCTTCATCTAATAGTTCATTATCTAAATCATGCTTTTTCACTTCTTTTAAAAATGCAGCATATAAAAACCTAAAGCCTCCGCCTCCAGTTCCTATCTCTTCTTGCATTCTAACAATATGAGTTAAATAATTTTTTAAATATCTAGGGTCAGAATTAGGATTTAGTTTAGATATTTTCTTTGCTAAAGTTCTCATTCCTTTTACCCCTGCATATGGAAAAGGAGTTAACATTGACTTAGCATTTTTCTTTATTGCTTTTTTAACAATTGAAGAAAAGTCAAGATTAGTTGGAATATTTTTAGGATAATACATAAACCCCTTTGGAGCAAATACTCCCTTTGCAAATCTTGCTCTTGTAAGCTCTTTTTCATCACATAAAACAGCCTCTTCAAAAACAGGGTCAGAGATTTTATAATCACTTCCTTCTTTTCCATAAACTAAAAGATTGTGTGCATTAAAGTGAAATCTCATATCCTTTGGAAAATATGGAAGATAAAAAACAGATGTCTGAAGACCAACTAATTGTTTATCTTCAACAAATTTTGTTAAATCGTTATTTGCTTCAACACCATTTTTATATGTTTTTTTAACAATCTCTATTCCAAGAACTTTTGAAACTTTATTGATTATGTTTTTAGGAAGTTCTCTATATGCAATTAAAGGCATATTATTAAGTTTGATTATTGGAAGAAAAACAAAAGATAAAGAGCTAGTAAGTCCAAAAACCATTGGCTCACTAAGCTTTAAACCATAATGAGTTAATAAAGTCGAAACAACTCCACTCTCACAGTGTGCAAATTGTGAATGTTCAAACTTTTCACTCATACTTTAAAATCCTTTAACTCTTCTATTTTAATATTAAATGCTTGGGCATATTTTGATAAAACTTTGTCATTTAGTTTGTTGAAGTTATTCATTCTTAGATGTCTTTTTACTCTAAATTGAAACATTCCTACAACACTTGCTAATGTTGGTAAATCCATTCTATTTTCAAACATAAAGTACTCAATAGGAGAGCTAAGACCTTTTTTTATATTCTCTAAACTCTCTTGTTTTAAAACTTCATACTCTTCTACTGCAACTTGTGTAGCAAACTCTTCAACAGAACTTCCATAGTTGGCTGTTTTAAATTCACCATCATTGTCAGTTGTATACATAACCTTCTTTATTCCATCTAAGGTTTTATTCTCTTCTTGTGGAACTTCAATTTTTTCCATTTATACTACTTCTAACATCATAAATGATGTAGAGAATCTCCCACTTTCTGGAATATAACAAAGAATTTTTTCACCCTTTGATAATTTATTTGAATTAAATAACTCTTCAAGCATAATATAAATTGATGCAGAACCAGTATTTCCACATTTAGTAAGGTTAGTAAACCACTTTTCAAAAGGAATTTCTAAACCACCTTTTTTCATTCCTTCATATACTTTATCCCTAAAGAACGTTGAAGAGTAGTGAGGTAAAAAGTAAGATATCTCTTCTTCTTTTAAATCTCTTTTTTTAGCTATTTTCTCAATTGGTTTTGTAACTGTATATTCAATGATATTTTCATTTAAAAGTTTTACATCTTGGGCAATTGTAAGTAAAGACTTTTCCATTATCTCTTCTTGAGTAAATGTTCTAAATCCTTTTAGCTCATCACCTTTAACTTCACATCCACTATACATACAAGTTGGCATTTCACCGGCATAAGATAAAATATCTATCCAATCAATTTTTAAAGATAAGCCCTCTTCATTTGGTTTATTTTGTAAAAGCATTGCCCCTGCACCATCTGAAAGCATCCATCTTAAAAAATCTTTTTCAAAGGCAATTCCTGGATTTTGTTCTACTGCTTTATGGTCAGATTCTGTTTTAAAGTTTTTAGCACTTAATGTTGGAGAAACAACTTCTGAACCTGTTGATACAACATTTTCTAAATCCCCACATTTAATTCCATAGTAAGCATATTTTAAAGCATTTATTCCACTTAGACAAATACCTGAAGCACTTAATGTTTCAATCTCTGTTAAACCTAATTCACCTTGTACCATTAAAGTATGGTTTGGCATAAGTTGATCTGGAGTTGTTGTTCCACATGAAAGACAATCAACACTATCTAAAGAGAATTTTTCATTCTCTAATTTTTTAATTGCATTAGCTGTAATTTGAGCATTTGAAAAAAGAGCTTTTTCAGTTCCTTTTTCTAAAACATAATATCTACTTTTAATTCCATTACTTCTAAGTACTACTTTTTTTGCTTTTGATTTTTTCCCACCAATATAACCTAAGTAGTCTTCTATTTCTTCATTTGTAACTGCATCATTTGGCATAAATTTTTGTACATTATTTATGTAAACACTGTTCATCTTATAAAAAATCCTTCATTCTATCTTTTGCACTTCCCGATGGTGCTTCAAAAATCTCTTTTTGTTTTAATATTTTCTCTTTATTAACTTTTCTAATTATTGTTTGAACCAACATATTTATTGGAACAATTGTTAAAATAATCAAAAGTAAAAAAACTACATAAAGCATTACTATAGGTTTTCTTTTAGGGTCACCTTGTTTTCCAACTTTTCTAATAAGTTTTCCCCAAATCATAAAACTTTTAGTTGCTATTTGTTCACTTTTAATTAGTTTTTCATCTATTGTAACTGCATTTAATCCATAGCAAATAGATTCTTGTTTTTTCTCTTCATCATTTGCTAAAGCATGACTTATTGCTTTACCAAATCTTGAAGCCTCTGTTATATCTTGTTTTGAAATTCCTGCTTCTGGGAAAATTCCCCACAATGAATCTCTTTTCCCTGTTAACATCCATCTTGGTGTTGTAACAAATGTTGCAAAAGAGTTTCCTTGGTCAATCAAAACTATATTATCAATAAGTTTAGCTTCAACATCGTTAAGCATTTGTTTTAATTTTTCTTGTGCCATAACCCACATATTTCTACAACCAATTAAAGTAATAACTGGCTTACCTTTTAACTTTCTTTTTGCATAATCACTTTTCAAGAAAGCTGTAATAGGTAAAGATGGAGATAAGAACCATACTTGATAAGGTAAAATCACCAAATCATAATCATTGTCATCATCTTCTATCTCTTTAATTTCTGGAGGGTCTAAATATATTGATTCTGGAAAACAATCCATAAAAGTCATAAAATCCCATGGAAAAGGATATGGTTTTAGTGGTTCAATTTTTTTATAAACCACTTCTACATTTGTATCTGCCTCTAAAGGGGCTAAAACTGAGTCTGTTAATTGAGTTAATTGTCCTGTTTGAGAGTACGATATAACTAATACTTTTTTAATATCCAAAATAAAACCTAATATATTATTATATTAAATTATATCCAACAATTATTTAATATATAATTTCCCTAAAAATACAGAGAGAAAGCTTCTCTGTATTTTAGTTCTATCTTATATATCCAGTATCACCTAATCTTGCATTATCCATCGGGCTATATAACCAAAGTGCAACATCTTTTCCTAAAGCTTCAACTGTTCTTCCTAATACTGCACAAGAACCTTTATAAGCTCCCCAGAATCCACCACCAGAAACTCTTGCAGCTTTAAAAGAACCATAACTTTTATTTCCTTTTACAAGTCTTCCTTCAATAGAAGTAAATTTACTATGACCTCTAAATGCTCCACCTCTACTAATTGCATCTACAATTTTAACATCTAAGAATAAATCTTTAGAAGAAGGTTTATTTTTATACTCTACTTTTAAACCTTGTTCTTGAGCAAACTTTTTTATAAATGTTGCTAATTGCTCATTGATTGTACACTCAGCTTTGATGTTTTCTGCTATTCTATTTCCTGAAGAATAAGGAGTTATATTTCTAATATAGATTGTTTTTCCACTAATTGCACTACTATCTGCTTTTTTATAGTTTTTAGTAGATTTAGCAGAACTTTTTGGTTCAATATTAGTTACTTTTCTAGTTGCACTAGTATTTCCCATCACTCCAATTTGTGATAGTTCATAATTAATATTTCTCTCTAAATTTGCAATCCATTTATTATAGTTTTTATGAATTGTATTTGAACCAGCATCATAATTCATATTTCTACTATCTTTATAAGAGATTTTATAACCTTTTCTATCATATGCAATATTTACTACAACAAGATGTTTTCCTCTTACATTATTTTTAGCTTCTAAAAGTCCAGTTTTAATTCTTTTTGTAGACCAACCTTTTCTCATAGCACCTTTTTGAATAGCTCTTTCAACCTTTTTTGTTGTTACCTTAGAACCACTTATATAACCACTATTGTCAATGTTTTGAACTGTCGTACTCTTACAACCTGATAACATCAAAAGAAAAGCTAAAACTAGCCCTGTAATCAAAGATGTTTTTTTCATTCTTTCTCCTTATTCATAATTAAAGTTTTGATTTTACAATAAAAATGTCTCACAAATGACTCATTTTCTTATTTTTTTAAATTTTTACTTTCTTTATACTTTTACACTAATTGTTGTATATGGATTATATAAAACATTTGCTCCATGTTGTATCTTTACATTTCTTCTTTGAGTATAATCAACAGCATAAGTTCCTTCAAAATCACTTGAAAACTGTGCACATATTTTTGCTGCTTTTTCAATCACATTTTCAGGGATAGTTTTTTTACTATTTTGAACTATAACATGAGAAGATGGAGCATCTTTTAAATGAAACCAAAAATCACTTGCTTTTGAATTTTCTAATAAATATATATTTTCTCTCTCATTTGTTCCAAGCATAATCTTATAACCTTCATAAAAGAAGCTTTCATAGTTTTGGCTCTTCTTTGTTTTGGCTTGATTCTTTTGTTTTTTAGGAAGTAAAAACTCTATTTCATCGATTGTTTTACAAGAATTAATATTATTAATAAGTCTTTTAAGGAAGTCTACTTTTTCTTCTAAATTTGATTTCTCTATTTTTATATTATTTGCTTTTTGTTTCGCTCGTTTTGCTTTTTTAAATAAATCGTTTGAATATGTAGAAGCTAAATATCTTGTATCAAGTTTTATTTCAACCTCTTTGCCTTCATAATTATATGTTTTTAATACCTCTTGATACGGTTTTATTGTATGTAAATTTGCAAGTATTAAATTTGCTTTTTCATATAAAGAGTTTGATTCTTCCTCTAAGTCCTCTTTTTTAGGTAAGTTATCTAAAGTTTTTTGTAGTTTTTTTAACTTTTTATTTACTTGACTTACTTTTTGTCGTCTATGATTTTCAAGGTTGTTATTCTCAATCTCTTCATATACTTTATACATATACTCTTCTACATCTTCAAGTTTTTCTATCTTTGGAACAAAATTTTGTTTTGGAACTTCGTCAAGTTTTATTCCTACCTTTACAACTCTACTTGAAGCGAATTCATCTATATGTCTTAAAGCTTCTAATATAGTTCTATCTTCATCTAATATAATTGCGTTGGTATGTTTTCCTGTAAACTCTAATTGTAAAATAGTTGTTAGTTTTTTATATGAAGATGAAGAGTTAACTTTTATATTTATGATTTTATCATCATTATAAATCTCAAGATTCTCAATTCTTGAATTAATAAATCTTTTTTGAAGTACTACATCAAAAGGTGCATTGAAATCTTTTTTAGAAGCTTTTTCTCCTCTTTTTTTATAAATATAACTTTTTCCCTTACTCATATCAAAGTATATTTGATTTTTATTATTAAATTCAATTATAATTAGATTGTTATCAATTCTGCTTATATGTTTTATAACTTGGGCTTTTTCTTGTAGATACTCTGTAATCTCTTTTAGAATATAGTATTTCAATATTTATCACTTTTTCTTATACTTATGTAAGTATTGTTTTTATTTAGATTTGATATAATGATACCAAAATATTAATTAGGAGATGAATAATGACAAAGTTACTAAAGCTTACAATGGCTGCTGTTCTATTATTAGGTGTTGCTTCAACAACTGCTTCAGCTGATGCAAGAAAAGGTCAAAAGATTTTTATTAAGAAGTTTAAATCTAAATGTGGATTTAATGGTGCTAAATTTGCAGCAAAACATTCTCAAGGTGAGTGGTCTTCAATCAATGAAGCTGGAAACTTTAAACAAGAGATGATGGCAATTTGTCCAGATGTAAAAGAAGCTGATATTAAAGATTCATGGGTTCCTCATTTATATGATTTCTCATATGAGTACGCTAATGATTCAGGAAACGTTCCTTCTTGTTAATCACTTTACTATAAGAGGTTAATACCTCTTATAGATTCTCATTTGCTTCAACTTTACAGTTGTTTTTCTCACAAGTTACATTGGCATCAAAATAGAAAACATCTTTTCCTACTCTGTTCTTTAAACTTAAAGCAGCTTCTGCTGATTGCATTCCTGTATTACAATAAAATACAATAATTTTATCATCAGATATTTTAGAGATATCAATCTTTTCAGTTTTTGAATCCCAAGTTGCATTTACAGCACCTTTGATATGACCCTCTTTAAAATCTTTTGCTTTTCTAATATCAACTAATTGAATATTTTTAGGTAAATCATTTAAAACAACTTTTTCAAACCAGAACTGATCAATCATACCTTTATCTTGTCCAAGATAAATAGTTGTTCCCTTAGCTTGATACTTTTGTCCTTTTGTTTCTTCTACCTTTGGTTCAGCTGTTTCAGTTTTTAAAGCCATAAGTGGCATTGATTTTTCTTTCCACTCTGGATAACCACCTTTATATACTAAAACATTTGTATATCCTGCTTTTTGTAAAAGATGTGCTAGCTCATCTGATTTTTCACATTTAAAACCATTACAAAATGATACTACCTTTGCATTTTTGTCATTTGGTAAAAATGCAATACTCTTTTGAAATCTATTTACTGGTAAGTTTAAACTTCCTAAGATAGTTCCTCTTTTAAAAAGTTTCTCTCCCCTTGCATCTAAAAATAGAGCCTCTTTATTTTCAAAAAGTTTTTTTGCTTCTGAAAATTTAATTATTTTTAAGTCCTGTGCTTGAGCTACAGAAACTAACACTAAAAGTGCAAGTAGTTTAAATACTAACGCCTTCATAATTCTCCTTTTACTTAATTTTGGAGAATTATACATAAGATAAGATTAATTTTACTTATAAAAGTTTTATAAGTTTTACTTATTAAAAGATATTGAGTTGTAATTGTAGATTATTGTTTCTGCAAGCTCTAGCATCATAATATTGATTTTTTTAAAGTTTTCATCTTTAATATTTATAAGAAGTTTGTCATACACATTTGCATATGGATAGATAGTAAAATAGATATACTCTTTTGAACGACTCTCTTTGTCAAGCTCTTTAAACCAAACTGCAAGCATAGAAAAATATAACATTGAGGGATTAAAAACTCTTTTTGACTCTTCTATTTTTTCAAACTCTTTAGTTAATGAGTTATTTATAAAATCATATGCTTTTAAAACAGCAGAAATTCTATAGTGTTTTTTATTTTTTAAATAGTGTTCTGTTGGAAAGGTTACATTATTTATTTGAGTTAATATCTCTTCTGAGATAGTATTTATATATTTAACTGTTTCTTTATCAATATTGAAGAAACTGTCTTCTTTATCTTTATAAGAAAGAATCAAATCTTTACAAAATAGTAGTAAGGCTTCTGTTTTTATTTTAGAAAGGTTTAAAATCATACACTATTTTATCAATTTTTTGTTAAAACTCTCTGTTAAGATTAAATTTAAGAGCAATTAAGATAAAATATAAGAATTTTAAAAACTTTTAAGGAAAAAAGGAATTTATTGGAACCGATTGGTATATTAAAAGAAGGGCAGATATTCGACCTTCAAACAGCGGAGGCTTTAAACTTAAGTGGAGATGAGATTAAAGCTGACAACTCTCCTGAATCTCTTGAGATACTAAGACATTCATGTGCTCACTTAATGGCACAAGCTATTAAAGAACTATACCCAGATGCGAAATTCTTCGTAGGACCTGTAGTAAAAGAAGGTTTTTACTACGACTTTAAAACCGAAGAAAAAATCTCTGAAGAAGATCTTCCAAAGATTGAAAAAAAGATGAAAGAGTTAGCAAATGCTAAACTTCCAATTGAGAGATATGAAGCATCTAGAGAAGAAATTCAAGCTAAATTTGCAAATGATGAATTAAAACAAGCAGTTCTTTCTAACATTACAGATGATACTTTAACTCTATATAAACAAGGTGAATTTGAAGACCTATGTAGAGGACCACACGTACCTAATACAAGAATGATTAGAAGCTTCAAACTTACAAGAGTTGCAGGTGCATACTTAGGTGGTGATGAAGAAAATGAAATGATTACTAGAATCTACGGTATTGCTTTCTTTGACAAAAAAGAGTTACATGATTACGTAAGAATGCTTGAAGAAGCTAAAAAAAGAGACCATAGAAAACTAGGAACAGAATTAGAATTGTTTGCATTCAATGATGATGTAGGAGCGGGGCTACCTTTATGGCTACCAAATGGTGCTAGGCTTAGATCTAAATTAGAACATATTTTATATACAGCTCATAGAATAAGAGGTTATGAACCTGTAAGAGGTCCTGAATTGTTAAAATCTACAATGTGGGATATTTCAGGACATAATGCTAATTATGGTCAAAATATGTACTATACTACTATTGATGAACAAAAATATGGAATGAAACCAATGAACTGTGTTGGTCATATTCAAATTTTTAAAAATAAATTAGTTTCATACAAAGATTTACCAATGAAACTATTTGAATATGGTGTTGTTCATAGACATGAAATGTCTGGTGCAATGCATGGATTATTTAGAGTAAGAGAGTTTGCTCAAGATGATGCACATATTTTTTGTACACAAGCACAAATAAAAGATGTAATATTTGAAGTTTTAGAATTTGTAGATACTTTACTTAAACTATTTGATTTTAAATATGAAATCGAAGTTTCAACTAAACCAAAAAAAGCAATTGGTGATGACATCTTCTGGGAAACTACAACTAAAGGTATTATGGATGCATTAGATGAAAATAATATACCTTATGGAATTGATGAAGGTGGAGGAGCATTCTATGGTCCAAAAATCGATATTAAAATTCTTGACGCAATTGGAAGAAAATGGCAATGTGGTACAGTACAAGTTGATATGAACTTACCATCAAGATTTAATGCTGAATTTATTAATGCAGAAGGCGAAAAAGAGCAACCTGTTATGATACATAGAGCAATTCTAGGTTCATTTGAGAGATTTATTGGTATTTTAACAGAGCACTGTGCTGGTGAGTTCCCATTTGCTATTGCTCCAACACAGGTTATTTTTGTACCAATTGCAGATACTCATGTAGAGTATGCAAAAGAGTTAGAAAAAGAGCTTTTAAGAGATGGAATGGATTCTAAAATTTTTGATATGAATGAATCTTTAAATAAAAGAATTAGAATGGCAGAAAAACAAAGAGTACCAATGATTGTTGTTATTGGAGATGAAGAGGTAGCAAATGAGACTGTTGCACTAAGAGATAGAAGAAATAGAGAACAGTCAAACATGAGCAAAAACGAATTTATTAATATGTTAAATGAAATTAAATCAGGGAGTAGAATTTGAGTAGACAAAATAAAAAGCCAGAAGCAATTATGAATGAGGACATTAGATGTTCAGAAGTTAGATGTACAGGAGATGATGGTACAAACTATGGAATCATTTCAACAATTGATGCACAAAACACAGCTGATGACTTAGGACTAGATTTAGTTCTAATTGCACCAGATGCAAAGCCACCTGTTGCTAAAATTATGGATTACGGTAAATTTAAATACCAACAAGAGAAAAAGAAAAAAGAAGCTAAGAAAAAGCAAAAAGTAATTGTAGTAAAAGAAGTAAAATTCTCTGTTAAAATTGCAGAAAATGATATTAATTATAAAGTTAAACATGCTATTGAATTCTTAGAAAAAGGATACCATGTTAAATGTAGAGTATTCTTAAAAGGTAGAGAGATGGCTCATCCAGAAGCTGGTGCAGACGTACTTGAAAGAGTATGGCCTATGCTTGAAGAGTATGGAGTAAGAGATGCTGCTCCTAAACAAGAAGGAAGATTTGTTAATATGATGGTTCTTCCTAAAGAAAATAGAAAATAATAAATATACACAATCTTAAAAACCAATCTCCAAAAAATTTCTATGCAGAGGAGCTACTCCCTCTGCGCTCCTTTTATACTATTTAATCTTAATTAAAGCTAATTTTAAGTAAAATCTCGAACTTTTTCATTACTTATGAAAATGCAAATTTATTAGAAAGGAACTGTACGATGCCAAAGATGAAATCAAACAGTGGGGCTTTAAAGAGATTTAAAGTGAAAAAGAATGGTTCTATTAAAAGAGGATCAGCTTTCAGAAGCCACATCTTAACTAAAATGAGTCAAAAAAGAAAAAGAGCTCTTAGAGGACCTCAAACTGTAGCTGCAACTGATGCAACTAGAGTTAAAAGAATGTTATGCCAAGCATAATTAACTTTTAAAGTTAATTATATAGTCCCTCCACATAAGTGGACAAGTTCGATTATAAAATCGACACCTATTAAAAAATAGAGTAAAGAAAGGAAAAATATGCCTAGAGTAAAAACTGGTGTAGTTAGAAGAAGAAGACATAAAAAAGTTTTAAAGCAAGCTAGAGGATTTTTCTCAGGAAGAAGAAAACACTTTAGAAAAGCAAAAGAGCAATTAGAACACTCTTTAGTATATGCTTACAGAGATAGAAGACAAAAGAAAAGAGATATTAGAAAGCTTTGGATCGTAAGAATCAACGCTGCTTGTAGATTAAATGATATTAACTACTCAAGATTCATGAATGGATTAAAATTAGCTAACATTGAGTTAGATAGAAAAATCCTAGCAGACTTTGCTATGAATGATGCAGAAGCATTTGCAGCACTAGTTGTAAAAGCAAAAGAAGCATTAGCAGCATAATTAATAAATTTGCTATAAATAAAAAAGGGTTGAAGCTAAAACTTTAACCCTTTTTTTATGCCTAAAAGAAAGAAGCCTTAGGCTTATATACCTAAAGCCTCATTTACTTCAATTTTACACTTATTACCTTTACAATCAACATTTGCATCAAAATAGAAAACTTCACTTATATCAAGTTTTGCTTCTTTTAATTTTGTCCATGCTTCAATTGATCTACCACCTGCTGTACAATTAAACACAATAGTTTTACCTTTTGGTAATTTTGCTTCTAACTCTTTTGCACTTAGTTTTTCTGCAGGAATATTAATAGCCCCTTTAATATGACCATTTTTAAACTCACTTAGGTCAGTTACATCAACAATTTGAATAAATGCTGGTACTTTATCCTCTTTGATAAGTGCATTTAACCACTCACCATCAATACTACCCTCATCTAATCCAAGTTTAGCACCATTTTTGCTCATTGTTGGTTTACTTGGTGCTTTCTTAGCAACAGTTACACCTGCACTTTTAGTTGTACTTAATCCAGCTTTTTTCCACTCAGGAAGTCCACCTGCAAATACATTTACATCTCTATATCCCATAGAGATAAGTTTATTAGCTACATTATGTGATTTTGCACATTTATATCCACCACAAAATGCAATGATTTTTTCATTTTGATGAACAGGAAATCTTCCTTTTAACTCATCAACTTTTGTATCAGGAATAGCAACAGAACCAGCAATTGTCTCTTTTAAAAACATTTTATATGGTCTTGCATCAATAATTACTGCGCTATTATTTGCTTGTGCTGCTTTTACAACTACTAAATCAACTTCTTTATAGTTTTTCTTTGACCACTCAGGTTCACCTGCTTGGTAAAGTTTTACATTTGTAAATCCATCTTTTTTAAGCATATTAGCTACTTTTGGAGATTTACCACATTTCCATCCACCACAAAATACTAATATCTCTTTGTTTTTAGGTGTATCTTTTAATTGTCCTATATACTTTTCATAATCAGTATCAGGAATATTAATTGCAGAAGGAATAGTTCCAACTTTAAACTTTTTATTTGGTCTTGCATCTACTAAAACAGCTTTTGCACTGTTATGAGTCCCCTTACCAATCTTTGATTTAGTGTAGTTATAATCAACAACTTCTAGTTTGAACTTGTTAATCATACTTTGAACTTTAGGACTTGGTTTTGTTAAGTTCCCTGGGTCATTTGCTAGGGCACCACTTGTTAATAAACCTACAATAACTAAACTTTTTAATAAACTTTTTGCTTTCATTGTCTTCTCCTTTTTTTATTAAACTCTACCTGATAACATTCCGTACTGAGTCATTGGTTTTAAAATATATGCTTTTAATAACCACCAAATATATCTCTCTTGTGTTGGATCCAGAGGGAACGATGGAGTTGGTTTCATACTCCAATCAAACTCAGCTAACATAACTGTTCCAATTCCTGTGATAATTGGACATACTGTATATCCGTCATATTTTGCAGTTAAAGGTTTACCTTCCATTGCAGAGATTATATTATCAACAGCTACTTTATATTGTTTTCTAACACTTCCACCAGTTTTTCCTAATGGAATAGCAGCAATATCACCTAAAGAGAAGATATTATCATATTTAACATGCTGTAAAGTCTCTTTATTTACAGGAACCCAACCCTTACCTGAACCTACAGGAGAGTTACCTATCTCATCTGGGGCTTTCATTGGAGGTGCCACATGTAAGAAATCATAATCTACATCAACCATTTTAGTTTTTCTTACTAAGTCATACTCTCCTAAGTCAGCATCATATTCACCTTTTTCATCCCAATAGTGTTCAAATGTTGCAACTTTATTTTTAATATCTACAGCTTTTAAATTATGAGCAAACTTCCATTTCATATCCCTTGCTTCATATTGCTTTTTAATTGCATCTGCATACTCTTTTACAGAGAATAGTTTTGTAGAGTTTGGATAGAATGTCATATCTACATTTGCTCTCACATCTTTTCCTGCTTCATTTAGTCTTGCATCCATTAAATACATCATTTTTTTAGGAGCTCCACCACATTTAATTGCCGTATCAGGATGAGAGAAAATGGCATTTAATTTTTTGCCTTTTTTAGCCTCTTCAATTGTTGCTTGCATATTTTTCCAAGTATAAACAGCAGCATCAGTATTATATACTGTACTAACACCTGTTCCATCAAATAACTCTTTGATTTTACTTCTTTCATCCATAGTATATGTATCACCTAACTCTTCTAAACCTTTGATTTTCCCAAAATCTAAAGTTAGTCCAGCTGCAATTACTAAATAATCATATGAGATTTTTTCACCACTTGAAATAGTTAAACTATTATTATCAGGATCAAACTCTGCGGCTTTATCTTTGATTAGTTTAGCACCTTGTGGAAAAAAGTCTTTTAGTTCATACATTACATCTTTTTTTTCATATACACCTGCACCAATAAAAGTGTTTCCAGGTTGATATGAAACTGATACATCACTTGGTTCAATAACTGTAACATCTGGATTACTTAAAGAGTTAATTAATCTTGCAGCAGTAGAAATACCTGCAAGTCCTCCACCAACTATTACAATTTTTGCTTTTACATCACTAGCTTTTGCTTCAGAAGCTTTAGTTTCAATAGGATTTAACATTGCAGTACTTGCTGCACCAAGTCCCATTAACTTTAAAGCATCCCTCCTTGATATACCTTTTTTAATAAGTTCTTTTTCAAACTCATTAAGTAAATCTCTATTATCCATTACCATCTCCTTCAATGAATATGTAATTATTATATAATGTTTATTATTAATTATATTAATATTTTTGAATAGATGTTCACTTTTTTTAATTTTTATTATTTATTTATTGATTTTCTCTATAATTTGTCAAAAGTGACCATTTTATGGTATTTTATTAAGATTATATTTTATTATATAAAGTATAATTTTTAGTTATATTAGTTTTATTTAGTTGTTAGTTTTTTAACTATCTTGATTATTATTCTTGGTATTAGTAATATTATATATACTAATAATGTAAAAAGTAAAGGATGCAAGAAGCCAAATCCGTAAGCTCCTGCATCTTGTAAATTTTGTATATGTTCTAAAGGAAAAGAAAGAAACTCTTTATAGTGAATAATAAATGATAAAACAACAAATATTAAACCTAAATATAAAAGTTCTCTCTTCATTTTTATGCTCGACCTGATAACATTCCATATTGAGTCATTGGTTTAAGCATATATACTTTTAACAACCACCAGACATATCTTTCCACTGTTGGGTCAAGAGGGAAAGAAGGTGTTGGCTTTTTACTCCAATCAAACTCAGCAAGCATAACTTTTCCAATATCTGTAATTAAAGGACAAACTGTATATCCATCATATTTTGCAGTTAAAGCTTTTCCTTCCATACTTGAAATAATATTGTCAACTAATACTTTATATTGTTTTCTAACACTTCCACCTGTTTTTCCCATTGGAACTGCTGCAATATCTCCTAATGAAAAGATATTGTCATATTTTACATGTTGTAGTGTTTCTTTATTAACTGGAACCCAACCTTTACCTGAACCAATAGGAGAGTTACCAATTTCATCTGGTGCTTTCATTGGTGGAGTAATATGTAAAAAGTCATATGGAACTTCAACATTTTTGTGTTTAGTTACAATATCATACTCTTCTAAATCAGGGTCATACTCACCTTTTTCATCCCAGAAATTATCAAATGTTGCTATTTTTTTCTCTAAATCAACACCTATTAAGTTGTGATTATAGTGCCAGTTAAAATCTCTAGCTTTAAACTGCTCTAAGATTGCTTCATGATACTCTTTAACTCCAAACATGCTTCCACCATTTGGGTAGAAAGTTAAATTAGCATTTTTTCTAGCTCCTACTTCTTCTAGTCTTGAATTAGTAAGATACATGATTTTCTTTGGAGCTCCACCACATTTAATAGGTGTATTAGGATGAGTAAATATAGCCTCTACATTTTTACCAGCTTTTGCATCTTGAATAAGTTTTTGCATCTGTGTCCAAGTATCAACTGCTCCATCAGTAGAATAGATAGAACAAACACCTGAGTTTTTAAGTTTTGAAGTAAGTTTAGAAGCATCACCTAAACTTGTTAGCTCTCCTATGTCTTCTAAACCTTGAATTTTTCCAAAGTCAAGTTTTAAACCAGCAGCTACAATTAAATAGTCATAATCAAAAGTTTCACCGTTTTGTGTTTTTACTTTGTTGTTTTCTGGGTCAAACTCAATTGCTTTGTCTTTAATAACTTTTACACCACTTGGCACAAAATCTTTAGTATCATACATAATATCATCTTTTGTATATACACCAGCAGCAATTAAAGTATTTCCAGGTTGATATGAAACAGATTTTGGATTTGGTTCAATAACTGTAATATCAGGATTTGATAAACTATTTGATAGTCTTGCAGCAGTAGAAATACCTGCAAGCCCTCCACCAATGATTAGTATTTTTGCTTTTACATCACTTGCTTTTGCAACAGTAGCAGCTTCTACTTCTGTATTTCCCATTAAGAAAGTTGCTGAACCTAATCCTGCAACCTTTAAGGCATCTCTTCTTGAAAGTCCCTTGTTTTTTAGTTCTTTATCAACTAAAGATAGGGCTTCTTTTAACTCATTATTATTAGACATTCTAATATCCTTAGTATAAGTAAAATTTATATGTAAGGATATCAAAAAAGTTATAATACATAACTTATAACTTTCTGAAAAGTTTAATAACTATTATTATCCTTACTTATAATTGATAAAGCTCGTTTATACTCTTCTTTTTCATTTAAATTTATAAATTCATCTTCTAAAGAAAACTCAACATAGTGAGTTGAAACTTGCTGTAATAGGTAACCTACTTTATGAAAGTCTTCTTCTAACATTTTATTTGTTAAAGATAAAAGTTTATCTTTTTTAAAAACTCCACAAAGGTTATGAACCCTTGTAGTCTTTGCAACTGCTATATCATAATCATTAGATTCACTAATTATTCTATTTATTGATTCAAGTTTCACTAATGGAGTATCAACAGTTATTATAAATACTTTATTGCTGTTTATTTTTGTAAATATTGAGTGCAAAGCAGCTATAGGAGAGTAAACTAAAGCTTCATCAAGAATTAGTTCATCTTTTGAGATAAAATCAAACTTATCGACCTTTGAAGATAGATATACATTTTTAAATAGTTTCTTTAATTTTTTATATTGATATTGAGTAAGAGTATTTGAAGAAGAAAAAGGAAGAAGAGATTTATCTTCTCCCATTCTTGAGCTTTTACCACCACAAAGAATAACACAAGGGATATCTTCTAGTGGTGGAGTAGTCATTATAAACCTCTTGGGTCAGTTATATATCCAGAGATTGCACTTGCTGCTGCAACAGCTGAGTTTGCTAAATAGATTTTAGAAGATCTAGAACCCATTCTTCCAACAAAGTTTCTATTTGTAGTAGATACACAAACTTCATCATCACCTAAGATTCCCATATATCCACCTAAACATGCTCCACAAGTTGGATTTGATACAACTGCACCAGCATCAACTAAAGTGTCAATATATCCTGCTTTTGTTGCATCTCTAAGAATCTTTTGAGTTCCAGGAGTTAAAATCATTCTTACATGTCTAGCAACTTTTTTACCTTCCATAATTTCAGCAGCTACTTTAAAGTCAGATAATCTACCATTTGTACATGAACCTATAAATACTTGGTCAACTCTAATTTCATCTGCAACTGCTTGAGAAACTGAGTGTCCATTATCTGGTAAGAATGGATATGCAATTACTGGTTCTAAATTTGCAACATCAATTTCAAGAACTTTTGTATAAGTAGCATCTTCATCAGAATAATGAATTTTTGGTTCAGCTCTTAAACCATCATTTAATTCTGCCGTTTTCTTTAAGAACTCTTCTGTAACTTCATCATAAGCAAAAATACCATTTTTAGCACCTGCTTCAATAGCCATATTACAAATAGAGAATCTATCATCCATAGTTAAATATTGTACTGTATCACCAGTGAACTCTAAAGTTTGATATAAAGCTCCATCAACACCTAACATTCTAATAACTTCTAAGATAATATCTTTTCCAGATACATATTCACTTGGTTTTCCAGTCATTACAACTTTGATTGATTCAGGAACTTTAAACCAGTTACCACCTGTAATCATTCCAAATGAAATATCAGTACTTCCCATACCAGTTGAGAATGCACCTAATCCACCGTGTGTACATGTGTGTGAATCTGCACCAATGATTACGTCACCTGGTAAAACTAAACCTTTTTCTGGTAATAAAGCATGCTCAATACCCATATCTTTTTCATCGAAGAAGTGCTTTAAGTCATGTTTCATTGCAAAATCTCTAGAGATTTTTGCTTGGTTTGCAGATGCAATATCTTTTGCAGGGATAAAGTGATCTAATACGATTGCAAAACCATCTGGATTTGCTAACTCTTTAAATCCTCCTTCTTCAAACGCTCTAATAGAAATAGGAGTTGTAATATCATTTCCAATTACCATATCAATTGGACTTCTTACAATTTCTCCTGCGTAAACCTCTCTTCCTACGTGTTCACTAAATATTTTTTCTGTTATTGTCTGACCCATATATAACCTACTTTTTAATAATTTTTGTGGGGATTATACCTAAATAAATATTTAAGTCCCAAATTTTACGATTTTGATGCTTTCTTCTTTTCGTCTCTTGCTTCTTTTATTTGCATAAAAATTAAGATAGCTACTGCAATATTAATCATTACATCTGCTATATTAAAGATTGCAAATTCAAAACCATAATGCCAATAAAAATAATCCACTACCGCCCCATAAGTAAATCTATCTAAGATATTTGATAAACCTGCGGCATATAGAATAGATATTGGTAAAAAATATTTATAAAAAACCTCTTTGTTTTTTAGTAAATAAATTGTTGCAATAAGTGCAATTAATAGTTGAATGTATTTTAAATACTCTTGTAAAAAGGCAAACATTGAAAAAGCTACACCATAATTATATGCCAACTTTAAAGACATATATGGTCCGTCAACTTCCCAAGAAAAGTTTACAAAAGCATATTTAACAAACTGGTCAAATGCAAATATACAAATAAAGATAATTATTGATAATTTATACTCTTTTCTCATAGAACTTTTTCAATAAAACCTTTTAATATAGCCATTGACTCTTCAACTTCTTTTTTATCTTTACCTTCTAAAAGAAGTCTTATTTTATTTTCAGTCCCAGAGTATCTAATTAAATCTCTAATACCTTTTTTTCTAATTGGCTCTAAAATCTCTTCTAGTCCATCAATCTCTTCTAAAGGTTTTTTCTCACTTACTTTTAGATTTACAAGTAGTTGAGGATATAGTTCAAATGGATTTAAAGCTACACTTGCTTTTTGTTTTTTTCTTAAAATCAATGCAAGAACTTGTAAAGCTGAAGCTAAACCATCTCCTGTTTTAGCAACATCAGAGAAGATAATATGTCCACTTTGTTCACCACCAAAATTAACACCTCTTTCTTTCATTTGCTCTAAAACATTTTTATCACCAACATTTGATCTTAAAAGCTCTAAATCATGTGAGTTTAAATAGTCTTCTAAAGCTTTATTTGACATAACAGTTGCAACACAAGCCTCACCTTTTAATGTATTCTCTTCTTTTAAGAAAGTACAAAGTGCTCCAAGAAGTTTGTCACCATCAACAACTTCCCCTTCTTCATCTACAACTACAAGTCTATCTGCGTCACCATCTAAAGCAATACCAATATCAGCTCTATACTCTTTTACTATCTTTCCTACATTTGCTGGATATAAAGCTCCACATCCATCATTGATGTTATATCCATTTGGTTTATCATTTAATGTAATTACATCAGCACCTAATTCATCTAAAATTGTAGGAGCAACTTTATAGGCTGCACCATTTGCACAATCAAGAACGATTCTCATACCTTGTAATGATAAATCATTTGGGAAAGAACTTTTAATAGCTACAATATATCTTCCGATAACATCATCAATTCTTTTAGAAGAACCAATATTTTTACCTGTTACAGTACCCTCTTTTAATACTTCATCATCAAAGAAAATCTTTTCTATATTCTCTTCACAGTTAGTACTTAATTTATTTCCATGGTTATCAAAGAATTTAATACCATTATCTTCAAAAGGATTATGTGAAGCAGAAATCATAATTCCAGCATCACATCTCATACTTTCTGTTAAGTATGCAATTGCAGGAGTTGGCATAGGACCAATTTGAATTACATCATAACCTACTGAAGTAAGACCACTTACAAGTGCATTTTCAATCATATATCCACTTCTTCGTGTATCTTTTCCAACTAATATTCTTTTTGTTGTTGAATGCTTTCTAAAGTAGATTCCAGCAGCCTTTGCAAGCTTTAATACAGTAATTGCATCTAAAAACTCACCTGCTAATCCTCTAACTCCATCTGTTCCAAATAGTTTCATTAAATCTTCCTAAATTTAAACTAACTTTAAAGTTATTTAGATAATATTCTATCCTTTAAAATTTTACAAAGAGGTTAAATAATTATGGCAAATCACAAATCTGCTGAGAAAAGAGCAAGACAGACAAAAGTTAGAACAGAAAGAAATAGATTCTATAAAACTAGAATCAAAAATGTTACTAAAGACGTAGTAGCTGCAATTGAAGCTGCAGACAAAGATAAAGCAGTTGAAGCAATGAAATCTGCTAACAAATACATCCACCACTGTGTATCTAAAGGTATCCTAAAGAAAGGTACTGCAGCTAGAAAAGTTTCTAGACTACAAGTACAAGTAAACGCTATATAAGTATAAATTCAAATATTTTATTCGAGTCTATATAAATATAATAAATACTAACAAATATGCTACAAGATAAACTAAAACCATTTATAGACAGATATGAAGAGATCAATAATTTATTGATCTCTCCGGATATCACTTCTGACATAAAAAGAATGACTGAGCTTTCTAAAGAACAATCTAGTATAGAACCAATTGTTAATAAAGCCAAAGAGTATATCAAAGTTGTAGAAGATATTGAAGAAAACAAAATAATGTTAGATGATCCAGAACTTGGTGAACTAGCAAAAGAGGAACTTAAAGAATTAGAATCTTTAAAGCCACAGCTTGAAGAAGAAATTAAATTTCTAATGATTCCAAAAGATCCAAATGATGACAAAAATATCTATCTAGAGCTTAGAGCTGGTACGGGTGGAGATGAAGCGGCGATTTTCGTTGGCGATCTATTTAGAGCTTATATCAGATATGCAGAAAACAATGGATGGAAAGTTGAAATCATGAACCAAAGTGAAAGTGAAGCAGGTGGATACAAGGAAATTGTAGCTTTATTTAAAGGTGACCATGTATATTCAAAATTAAAATTTGAAGGTGGTACACACAGAGTTCAAAGGGTTCCAGCTACTGAATCACAGGGTCGTGTCCATACGTCAGCAATTACTGTTGCCGTTATGCCCGAAGTTGATGATGTAGAGATTGAAATCAACCCAAATGATTTAAAAATTGATGTTATGAGAGCAAGTGGAAATGGTGGACAATCGGTAAATACTACAGACTCTGCTGTAAGAATTACTCATATTCCAAGTGGAATTGTTGTTACAAACCAAGACCAAAAGTCTCAACACAAAAATAAAGATAGAGCAATGAAAGTTCTTAAAGCAAGACTTTATGACCTTGAAATGCAAGAAAAAATGGAAAGCGAAGGTGCCACTAGAAAAGAACAAGTTGGTACTGGAGATAGAAGTGGAAGAATTAGAACATATAATTATCCACAAGGAAGAATATCAGATCATAGAATAAATCTAACTCTATATAGATTAGATGCAATCATGAATGATGGTCTTCTAGATGAAGTAATTGATCCTCTTATTACTGATCATCAAGCAAGACTTATTGAAGCAAATGGGCTATAAAAGCCTATTTGTTTTCACTTTATAATAAATAACCACACAAAACCTTTCTTTTAGTAACCAAGTTGTAATCAACTACTATTATACTTCCATATCATAATTAAAATATGGAGACAAAAATGACATTAAAGAAAACTACAATTGCTTTATTAGCAAGTGCTGCACTTACTGTATCATTAAGTGCTAGAGATCAAATCAAAATCGTAGGATCATCTACAGTATATCCTTTCTCATCAGCTGTTGCTGAAGAATTAGGTGCAACAACAAAATTCCCAACTCCTGTAGTTGAATCAACTGGTTCAGGTGGTGGTATGAAACTATTTTGTGCTGGAAATGATTTAAATACTCCTGATATCACTAATGCATCAAGAAGAATGAAAACTAAAGAGTTCACTATGTGTGAAAAAAATGGAGTTACTGATATTACTGAATCAGTTATCGGTTACGATGGAATTGCATTTGCACAATCTAAAGTAAATGCTGCATTTGATATTTCAAGAGAGCACTTAGCATTAGCAGTTGCGGCTGAAGTACCTTCAAAAGATGGAAAAAAATTAATTGCTAACCCATACAAAAAATGGTCAGATATTGATGCTTCTTTACCAAATAGAGAAATCATTGTTTATGGACCACCAAAATCATCTGGTACAAGAGATGCATTTGAAGAGTTAGTAATGCAAAAAACATTCAAAAAAATGTCTGTTTATACTGACCTTTACAAAGCTGACAAAAAAGCAAACAAAAAATATAAAAAATACTCTGTAGTTAGAACTGACGGTGTTTATGTACCATCAGGTGAAAATGATAATATTATCGTTCAAAAACTGAATAAAAATAGAAATGCATTTGGTATTTTTGGTTTCTCTTTCTTAGTTGAAAATGATGATAAATTAGCTGGTGCAACAATTAATGGTGTAGCTCCAACTCCAGATGCAATCTCTTCTGGTAAATACCCTGTATCAAGATCATTATTCTTCTATATCAAAAACTCTCACAAAAAAGAAGTTCCTGCAATGAACAAATATGTTGAGATGTTTATGTCTGAAAATATGATTGGACCTGATGGAATTTTAACTGAAATCGGACTAATCTCTTTACCAGATGCAACTAGAACTAATACTAGAAAAGCAGTAATGAGTTCTAAAAAACTTAAATTAGCTGACTTAAAACACTAATTTCTTTCCCTACCAATTAACAAATTAAAAGAAGGCGTCCCTCCTTCTTTTAATAGTTTTAGCTATGACCTTTTATTTTGTTTGCGAACACAAAATAAGAGCTCATATTTAATACTATTTATAAAAAGGTAAAACCTATGTCAGCAAAAATTGATGTTGACAAACTTGATTTCGCTTTTCAACCTATCGTAAATACTCATACAGGTAAGATTTTTGCTGTTGAAGCTTTGATTAGAAATGTTGAAGAACTTGAGTTTGAATCAATTTTCCATTTTTTCGATACTTTAGCTAATAAGAAAATACTATATAAAGTAGATATGTTATTAAGAAAAAAAGCTATTAAAAAATATAAAAAAATTGAAGTAAGCAATCTAAAACTATTTTACAACATTGATAACAGACTATTTGCAATGCCTGATTTCCAGTTTGGAGAGACTGCTAAACTTCTTGAAAAACAAGAGTTAAGTAAAGATGACATATGTTTTGAAATTACAGAGCATAGTTCATTGGAAGACCAACAACTAATAAAACATATTGTAAGTACATACAAATCAAAAAACTATAATATCGCATTAGATGATTTTGGTACGGGAATTTCTGGACTTCACTTGCTATATTTATCTGATACAAACTTTATTAAAATAGATAAATTCTTTATTGAAAATATTCATAAAGATGCAAAGAAAAGACTATTTTGTGCCTCGATAGTTGAGATGGCTCACACAATGGGAATCAAAGTTATAGCTGAAGGTGTTGAAACTAAAGAAGAGTATTATGTATGCAAAGAGATAAAAGCAGACTATATTCAAGGATATTTAGTAGCAAGACCAAGTACAAATATTAAAGATATAAAAAAATACTATTCAAAAGATAATATCTTTAAAAAAGATAGAAGAGTAACAAGAGGAAACTTTATTGATAAATCTTTTATTGATAAAATTGACCCTTTAAATGTAAATGCAAGTTTACATGAACTATTTGTTTACTTTAAAGAGCATACATTAAACACTTTTGTTCCTATTATTGATGATAATAAGAAAATATTAGGTGCCATTTACGAAGTTGATATTAAAGAAATATCTTATTCACAATATGGATTATCATTAGCAAAAAATGACTCTTTTAAAGCAAAACTAAAAAACTATATCAAACCTGTATTAGAAATAGACCTTAGTTGGGGAATAGATAAAGCCTTAGAAATTTTTAATATGAGAAATGATGCAAGAGGTGTATTTGTAAGTAAGGATTCAAGATATTATGGATTTATAAATCTTAATAATCTTTTATCACTTTCATATAAAAGAAACCTTGAAATAGCTCAAAATCAAAACCCCCTTACAAAGCTACCAGGGAATAAACAAATTGAGAACTTTATCTCTACTGCTTTTAAAAATAATCAGCATACTCAAATAGTATATTTTGATTTTAATGACTTTAAACCCTTTAATGACACCTATGGTTTTAGACAAGGTGACCGTGCAATTTTAATGTTCTCTGAGATACTTCAAAAAAATATCTCAAGTGAAAACTTTGTTGCTCATGTAGGTGGAGATGACTTTTTTGTTGGTTTTGTAAATAGTGAATATGAATATGTTTATGATGTTATTAAAAATGTGCAAGAAGAGTTTAGACTAAGTGCAACAAGTCTTTATAGTGAAAAAGATATAAATAATGGTTACATGACATCTAAAGATAGGTTTGGAACAAGTAGAAACTTTAGTCTTCTTTCTGTTTCAGCAGCTATTATTGAACTTACACAAAGCTCGACACAAGAGTCCTTCAACCTAAATATAGGACAAATAAAAAAGCTATCAAAAGAGTATCCTCTTCCCTATAGTACATGTATTTTTATGTAACCAGCATGTAACTAATATCTTGTAGAATTACGCAAATTTAAACATAAAGGGTAGATTTGCATTCATTTGAATCTAAAAACAAATCAACTGAATTAAAAGAGAACCTTATTAAAGGTGCATTGATTACAGCTTCTGTTATATCAATCCTTACAACTTTTGGTATTCTTTTTTCAATTCTATTTGAAGCAATAGCCTTCTTTGAACTAAGAAGTTTTTGGTACTTCTTAACAGGAACAGAGTGGTCGCCAGGTATTACTGGAAGTAAATTTGGTGCAATACCAATTTTTGCTGGAACAATGATGATTACATTCATTGCAATGCTTGTTGCAATTCCTATTGGACTTGGTAGTGCAGTTTTTATGAGTGAGTATGCTTCTCATGAAACAAGATCATATTTAAAACCAATATTAGAAGTTCTTGCAGGTATTCCAACTGTTGTATATGGTTTCTTTGCTGCAATTACTGTTGCTCCACTAATTGTAAAAGGTGCAGCTGCAATAGGACTTGAAGCAACTTTCAACTCAGCTTTAGCATCTGGAGTTGTAATGGGGATTATGATTATTCCTGTTATTTCATCATTATCAGATGACGTTATTAAAGCAGTTCCAGATTCTCAAAGAAAAGCTTCACTTGGTCTTGGTATGACTCAAGGGGAAACAATTAAAAATATTGTACTACCTTCTGCTCTTCCTGGTATCATTTCTGCTTGTATCCTTGGTTTTTCAAAAGCAATTGGAGAAACAATGATTGTTGTAATGGCAGCAGGACTTAGACCAAACTTATCTTGGAATCCATTAGAAGATATGACAACAGTTACAGTAACAATTGTAAACTCTCTTGTTGGTGACTTTGAGTTTAATTCACCAGAGACTCTTTCAGCATTTGCTTTAGGTCTTATGCTATTTGTTGTTACTTTAGTACTTAATATTATTTCATTAAGTCTAATTAGAAAATTCAAAGAAAAATATAAAGTGAATACATTATGATTAAAAGAAAAAATAAGAATAAAGATAATCCATTTTATGACCCTACACTTTCAAAAAGGCATAGAAGTTCTAAAAGATTCAAGAAGTTTACCCTTGCATCTTTACTTTTTTCAATTGCGTTTTTAGCATTTTTCCTTTTTGATATTGTAGGAAAAGGAACTCCTGCATTCAAACAAGCATACGTTAATGTAGAAGTAACTTATAGTGAGGCTTCTAAAAAGAGCTATAGAAAAGCAATTGATAGAAAATATACTAGAATTGTTTCAAGAGCATGGCTTAGAACACTTCCTATGGAAATGGAAAATAATCCAGAACTAATAGGTACTAAAACAAAAATGTGGGTACTAGCAGATGACCAAGTTGACCAATACTTAAAAGGTCACTACTATAAACTAAAAAGAAAAGATAGAGCTTTAATTGATGATATGAAAGCAAATGGAGATGTTGAACTTAAATTCAATAAGATTTTCTTTACAAATGGTGACTCAAAGACACCAGAGTTTGCAGGTTTAAATTCAGCAATTATTGGTTCAATTTTAACATTAATTATTGCAATGCTTGTTGCTTTCCCAATTGGGGTTATGACAGCAGTATATCTAGAAGAGTTTGCAGATGATAATAAATTTACTCAAACGATTGAAGTAAATATCAATAACCTTGCAGCAATTCCTTCAATTCTATTTGGTCTTTTAGGTCTAGCAATTTTTATTAACCTATTTGGTATGCCAAGGTCTTCACCACTTGTTGGGGGATTAACACTTGCACTTATGACTCTACCTATTATTATTGTAAGTTCAAGAGCAGCATTAAGAGCAGTTCCAGATTCTATCAGACAAGCAGCTTATGGATTAGGTCTTACAAAAATTGAAGTTACAAGAGACCATGTTTTACCATTAGCATTCCCTGGAGTTTTAACTGGTTCAATTATTGGTTTAGCACAAGCAATGGGTGAAACTGCTCCATTAATCATCATTGGTATGATTGCATTTATCCCTGATTCTCCAGGTTCAATATTTGAAGCAGCAACAGTTATGCCTGCACAGCTATTTACATGGGCTGGTATGCCAGAGAGAATGTATATAGAAAAAACAGCAGCTGGTATTATGGTGTTATTAACAATTTTAATTTCACTAAATGCATTAGCAATTTATCTTAGAAAAAAATATGAAGTTAAGTGGTAAGAAGGAATAAAAAAGATGTCAAAAAATAGTATAAAAATAGATGTAAACGAATTAAACTTATGGTACGGAGATAATCATGCACTTCATAATATCACTGTTCCTTTATATGAAAACAAAATTACAGCACTAATTGGACCATCAGGATGTGGTAAATCTACATTCCTAAGATGTTTAAATAGAATGAATGACTTAATCTCAAGTGTAAAAATTGATGGTTCTGTTGTTATTGATAAGAAAAATATCTACGATAAAGATGTAGATGAAGTAAGTGTTAGAAAAAAGATTGGTATGGTATTTCAACAACCAAATCCATTCCCTAAATCTATTTATGAAAATGTAGCTTATGCTCCTTTAAAACATGGTCATGTTAAAAAAGGAAAAGCTTGTGATGAGCTTGTAGAAAAAGCACTTATTGATGCTGGTCTTTGGGAAGAAGTTAAAGATAAATTACAAGAACCAGGAACTTCACTTTCTGGTGGACAACAACAAAGACTTTGTATTGCAAGAACAATTGCAGTTAAACCAGAAGTTATTTTAATGGACGAACCAACATCAGCACTTGACCCTATTTCAACTGAAAAGATTGAAGCATTAATGTTAGAGTTAAAAAAGAAATATACGATTATTACAGTAACTCACAATATGCAACAAGCAGCTAGAGTAGCAGATTATACGGCATTTTTCCACTTAGGAAAACTAATTGAGTATGATGAAACAGAAACTATTTTTGTTAATCCATCAAATAAAAAAACTGAAGATTATATTACAGGAAGGTTCGGATAATGTTAAAGCCATATATTGAAAATATTAATAAAATAAAAGAAGAGATAACTATCATTGGTGAAGAGATTTCCCATGCAAATAAAATCTCTTTGTCTGCTTTAAAAGAGAATGACCCATCAATGTTAAAAGATGTAAACCTATCTTTAAAAAAGTTATCTTCAAAATCAAATGAAATAGATAACTTAATAGTTAAAACTTTAGCTTTATACTCACCAGAAGCAAAAGATTTAAGAGAGATGGTTTCATATTTAAAGATTACAAATGAGCTTATGAGAGCAGCTGCTTACTCAAAAACATTTGCTAAAAACTTTAGAAAATCATTTTCACCAGAATTAAATGCGGATGCAATTTTAGAGTATGCAATTCCTTTATTAAAAACTTCAAATCTTGCACTTAATACTGCAATTGAAATGATTGGTGAAGATGATGAGAAAACAATTGAAGAGAAATTTAATAAAGTATTAGTTGAAGATAGTAAAACTGATGACTTATATGCAATGATTGAAAAAAATATTCTAAAACTTATCACTAAAAATATTGAGCTTTCTAAAGACTATTTTGAAGTTTTAAGTTCATTAAGAAGATTAGAAAAAATCTCAGGAAGAGCTTCTTCTATTGCAAACCTTTTAGTTTTTGCTGAAGTTGGTGGAGACTTAGAAAACGTATAACTATATGAGAGCTATTCACAAAATAAAATCTTACTTCAACTCAAACTATGAAGTATTAGCAGCTATAATTATCTTTACGATAGTTTTAGTTGCAAACCTAGAGTTTTATAAAACAATCATTCTAATGCTTGAGTTCATAGTTTTAATGGAAGTAGCAAAGATGATTTCTGACTTTATAAAAAAAGAAAAACTAAGACTTAGATTTGTTATTGATATATTTATTATTTTTCTAATCAGGGATGTAATAATCTATACTTCAAATACAAATAAAGATTACTTTACTATACTATTCTTACTTTTTGTTATCTTTATATTCTTTATTTTCAGAATATTAGCTATAAAATACTCTCCAGGTATTGTAAAACCACAAAAAGAATCTATCCAAGGGAAAAAAGAAGAAAATGAGTAATAAACTAATATTAATAGTTGAAGATGAAGAGGATATTTTAGAACTTTTAGAGTATACACTTCAAAAAGAAGGTTATGAAACAATTGGCTTTTTAAGTGTAAATGAAAAGCTAGAAAAAGTTTTAGATGAAGAGCATATTGATTTAATACTTATGGATAGAAACCTTCCAGGAATAGATGGAACTGAATTTATTAATAAAATAAAAGAAAGAGGTTATAACTCTCCTGTTATTTACTTAACTGCAAAAGATAAAGATGAAGATATTTTAGATGGCTTTGATTCGCATGCAGATGATTACATAACAAAACCTTTTAAGATACAAGAACTACTTGCTAGAGTAAAAGCTGTTATAAAAAGAAGTTCAAAAGATGTTGATATTTTAAAGATTAGAGATATTACATATAAAGCAGCAAATAAAAAGTTCTTTATTGAAGATGAATTAATAGAACTTACTCACTTAGAACATGATTTACTATTAGAGTTTATTAAAAATAGAGATATTCTTATGACCAGAGAACATTTACTTGAAACAGTATGGGAAGATTCTTATGATAAAAAACTAAAAACTGTAAATGTTGCAATTAAAAGATTGAAAGCTAAAATTGACCCAGACAATAAAAAAGAGTATATCAAATCTGTTAGAGGAGAAGGTTACTTATTTTGTTAAAACTCCACCAAGTATTCTTTAGAACTTTCTCAATTATCTTTTTACTTGTACTTATTATAATTAGTACTACAACATACTATTGGTCAAAGAATATTTATTTAGACCAAATAGAAAAGAATCTATCTCAAAATATAGATTCCCTTTCACTAAACCTAACTTCTTTTAAAAATCTTGATTACATCATCAAAACTTTTAAGGGAAAAACTGGACTTAGAATAACGATTATTGATGAGCAAGGAAATGTTATAGGAGATAGTGATAGAGATATTTCTACAATGGAAAATCATGCCACTAGATTTGAAATTATTCACGCTAAGTACGAGGGATATGGTAAAAAAATTAGATTTTCACATACTCTAAATCAAGAGCTACTTTATGTTGCTAAAAAGATTGTTATTGATGATGAGATTTATTACCTAAGACTTGCAGATTATACAACTAAGATTATTGAAAACTTTACAAAACTCTCTTATCAGATTATTGCGTTTATCTCTATGTTTATAATTGTTGCATTTATCACTACATATTTAATTAGTATTAAAATTAGAAATGAAACAAATGCTATCTTAGGCTACTTAATAGAACTTAGTAATAAAAAACCAACTTCAGGTATATACTCAGACTTTTCTGAAGAGTTTTATAAAATCACAAGATTACTAAATAAAGTTGCAGCTAAACTAGCTAAAAGAGAGAGACAAAAGTCTAAGCAAACAGCAAAACTAAAACTTGCAAATAAACAAAAAGATGAGATAATCTCAGCAATTTCCCATGAGTTTAAAAATCCTATTGCAGTAGTTACAGGATATAGTGAAACTATTCTTTCAGATAAAGATTTACCAGAACCTATGAAAGAGAAGTTTTTAAGAAAAATTCATTCAAATGGGATAAAAATGTCTCATATTATTGATAAGTTAAGACTAACTTTAAAACTTGAAGAAGGGAAACAGCAAATCCTTACAACAAAATGCTCTATTACAAAAATATGTGAAAGGGTTGTATCGGATGTAAAAGACAAATATCCAAATAGAGAAATTATTATTGAAGTAAAAGAAGACTATGAAATCAATATTGATGAAACTCTATTTTGTATGGCTTTAGAAAACCTTGTTGAAAATGCCTTAAAATACTCAGAAGATGAAGTAATAATAAGCTTTGATGATAAACAAATCTCAGTTAGAGATAAAGGAATTGGTATTAGTGAAGTCGATTTAAAAAATATTAGACAAAAGTTTTATAGGGTTTCACAAAATGGATGGAACAACTCTTTAGGACTTGGCTTATTTATCGTTTCTTCTATCATTTCTTTACACAACTTTTCACTTGAAATACAGAGCGAACTTTCAAAGGGTTCTGAATTTATAATAAAATATTAAAATACACTTAATTTAAGTATATTTTAAGTATATTTACACTATTATTCCACCTCATTAACAAAATCGGAGAAATAAATGAAATTTACTCAAATGGCAAAAGCTAACGAAATCGAAAGAGATTGGATAGTAGTTGATGCAACTGATAAAGTGTTTGGTAGAATTATTACTGAAGTTGCAACACTATTAAGAGGTAAACATAAACCTAGCTATACTCCAAATGTTGACTGTGGAGACAACGTGATTATCATCAATGCTTCAAAAGCAAAGTTCACTGGAGCTAAATTAGAAGATAAAAACTATTATACTCACTCAGGATACTTTGGAAGCACTAAGACACACAAGATGTCTGATATGTTAGAAAACAACCCTGAAAAACTATATAAATTAGCAACTAGAGGTATGCTTCCAAAAACAAAACTTGGAAAAACAATGCTAAAAAAATTAAAAGTATACGCAGGTTCAGAGCACCCTCACACTGCGCAAATTAAAGGATAAGACTAATGGCAAAAGTATACGCAACTGGAAGAAGAAAATCTGCTGTAGCTAAAGTATGGTTAGAAAACGGTACTGGTGAAATTACAATTAATGGTCAAACTTTAGACGCATGGTTAGGTGGACACGAAGCTATCAAAAAAAGAGTTATGCAACCACTAGAAGTATCTAAACAAGAAACTTCTGTAAATGTTGTTGTAAAAACTGTTGGTGGTGGATATTCTGCACAAGCTGACGCAGTAAGACATGGTCTTTCTAGAGCTTTAGTTGCTTATGATGAGCAATTCAGAGCTATCTTAAAGCCTTACGGATTATTAACAAGAGATGCAAGATCTGTTGAAAGAAAAAAATACGGAAGAAGAAAAGCAAGAAAATCTACACAGTTCTCAAAAAGATAGTCTGTACTTTACAAATTATTTTTTGCAATTGTGCAAAGCTTTTACAAGGAGGGACTTATGTCTCTCCTTTTTTTATGCCTAAAAAATACTAACTCATATATAAATAAATCACAAATGGTATATAAAATAAAGATATTACTGTAGAAACAAAAACTGTAAAAGACATCTTCTCTGGTTTTACATCTAATAAAGTTGCAACAGTAACTGTGTTACCTGCAAGAGGAACAATTGAGAATAAAAACATAACCAGATAAAGACCATCATTTAAATACATAAAATAGTTTCTATCTAAAAATATAAACAATAAGACAGATGCTGGCCAAACAACAAATTTAATAAACATAGCTAAAGAAACAAATTTTATATCAAATGTCTGACCTACTTTTATCTTTTCCATTCCCATACCTAGAAGCATCATTCCTAAGATGGCATAAGCTCCTTTTAGATAGTTAGAATAATCAAATAATAACTCGGGCATAGAAAAACCACTAAGATTTAATACTAGCCCTAAAATAAAAGCATATAAAACAGGAAGTTTTAGAACCTTTAAAATACTCTCTTTAACTGTAAAATTACCCTTTGCTGTTATATAGTACCCTACTGAGTTTTGATAAAGAATTGAAGCTAAAACAGTAAAGATAAAGATATCAACTAAGTTTGGCTCTAAAAATAAAATAGCTAAAGGAATACCTATGTTCCCTGTATTTCCAGTAGCGGTACTAAAAGCTAATAAATTTGCTGTATTATCACTCCAAACTTTTTTAAAAATAAACAATAATACAAAAGCCAAAATAGAACTAAAAATAAAAAAATACAAAGGAAGAAAAGCTACAGTCAAGTCAAGCTTTACATTTAATGTGGCATTAAAAACAATAAGTGGAGCTAAAATAAATAGTAAAATCTTTGCTATAGTTTCTTTATTAGCATTTAATAAAGCTGTACTTAAGAGCCCTAAAATAATACTTATATATAAAGGAAGGATTTTACTTAAAAGTGTGAGAAATACAGTCATATAATATCTTTATTTTTTGTAATGGTATCAAAAAAAGATGTAAGATTTATGTTTTGCTAGTATAAAAAGTATTAATAGGATATAATTTTTTTCATGAAAAAGCTTACTTCTATTTTATTAATTCAAATCTTTTTTTCTCTATATGTTTTTGCAAGTACACTTAACCTTTCAATGACTTCAAGTCCTAGTAGACTAAATCCTATTTTATCAAATGATACTGCCAGTTCTCAAGTATCTGGGTGGCTATTTAATGGACTATTTAAATATGACAAAGATGGAAATATAGTTAATGATATTGCTTCTTCATATAAGTTTGAAAATAATACAAAACTTCTAATATCTTTACGAAAAGATGTTCTTTGGCATGATGGGGCTAAAGTAACTGCCCATGATGTAGTTTTTACCTATGAAAAGATTATTGACCCAAAAGTTTTTAACTCTATTGTTTCAAACTTTAAAGAAATAAAAAGTGTAAAAGCCTTAGATGACTATACCCTTGAAGTAATCTATAAAAAACCTTATTTTAAAGCTTTAAACATCTGGATGATAGGTCTTTTGCCAAAACATATCTTAAAAGATGAAAAGAACTTAATGACAAGCTCTTTTAATAAAAATCCTATAGGAAATGGTCCATATAAACTTGATTCATTTAAAAATTCTTCAGATATCATTTTAAAAGCAAATGAAGACTATTTTGAAGGTAAACCTAAAATTGATAATATTCATTTCAAATTTCTTCCAAGTCCTGATACTGTTTTTTTAATGCTTAAAGAAAACAAACTTGATGTAGGAGGATTAACTCCCCTTCAAATAGATAGACAAATTAATGAAAAGTTTAAAAAAGATTTTAAAATAGTAGAGCAACAAAGTTTTGCATATACATACTTAGGCTTTAACCTTAAAAATAAAAAGTTCCAAGATAAAAGAGTAAGACAAGCACTCTCTCTAGCAATAGATAGACAAGAGATGGTTGATATTCTTTTCTTTGGCCATGGAAAAGTTTGTAATGGTCCTTTTTTACCAGGAAGTTTCGCTTTTAATGAAGAGGTTACTCAAATAAAACAAAACCAAGAAAAGGCAAAAGAACTTTTAAAACAAGCAGGATATGACAAAAACAATCCTTTTACTTTTGAGATAGTTACAAATACAGGAAATGATATAAGACTAAATGCAGCTCTTATCATGCAATATCAACTTGCAAAAATTGGAGTTGAAGCCAAAATCAAAGTAATGGAGTGGCAAGCTTTTTTAAATACAGTTGTTCACCCAAGAAAGTTTGAAACTGTACTTTTAGGTTGGAGTTTAGCTCTTATGCCTGATGCTTATCCTCTATGGCATAGTGATTCAGATAAACTTGGAAGATTTAACCTTGTGGGATATAGAAACCCTACAGTTGATAAACTTATTGAAAAAGGCTCTTTAACAATTGAACAAGAAAAACTAAGCTTGATATATAAAAAACTTTTTAAAATAATCAGTGATGACTTACCTTATTTGTTTTTATATATTCCAAATTCAATTACCGTTGTCAACTCTCAAATTAAAAATGTAGAGCCCGCATTTATCGGAGTTATGCACAATCAGAAAGACTGGATAAAACCCTAATAAATTAGTTTATTTATTAAATATGCTTGTAATGAATTTTATACTATATTACAAATAAAATTTTTAGGGCGGAATATTAGTGGAAAAAATTATACTTTTTGATTTAGATGGAACTTTAATAGACTCAACAGAGGCTATTGTATCTACTTTCCATCATTCATTTAAAGAACTAAATTACGATTTTCAAGGAACAGATGAAGATATCAAATCTTTAATCGGACACCCTTTAGATATTATGTATCAAGAACTAGGTATTGACAAAGAAGTTGTATGGGACTTTGTCGATTCTTATAAAGAAAGATACAGACAAATATCAAGACAACAAACAGAGCTTTTAGAGTTTGCAAAAGAGGCTGTTGAATTAGCAAATACTTTCGCAAGACTTTCTGTTGTTACTACAAAAACAGGACTTTATAGCCAAGAACTATTAGAGCACATGGATATGATGCAATACTTTGAACACATCACAGGTAGAGAGCATGTAGAACATCCAAAACCTCACCCAGAACCAATTCACAGAACACTTGATTTAATGGAAATCAAACAAACTTGTGATATCTGGATGGTAGGAGATACTGAGCTTGATTTAATCGCAGCACAAAGTGCAGGAGTTAACTGTGTTGGTGTAACTTGTGGTTATGGAAAAGAAGACTCACTAAAAGAACATACGCCATTTATCGTAAAAAACCCTCTTGAAGCTGTACAACTAATAAAAGATATGTAATCTTTTATTAGTTTATTACTTTTAAATTTACTTTACTTAATTACTATTCATACTTTTTTAAGTTTTATTTAATTATTATCTATATATAGACCTAGAATTATAAGGATAGATAATGAATAAACAGTTTGCTACAATGGATGGAAACGAAGCGGCTGCATATGTTTCATATGCCTTTACAGAAGTAGCAGGAGTATATCCTATTACACCCTCTTCTCAAATGGGAGACAATGTAGAAAAATGGGCTACACAAGGCAAGAAAAACCTTTTTGGCTCTACTGTAAAAGTTATTGAAATGCAAAGTGAAGCAGGAGCTGCAGGAACTTTTCATGGTTCTTTACAAGCTGGTGCATTAACTACAACATTTACAGCTTCACAAGGATTACTTTTAAAAATCCCTAATATGTATAAGGTAGCGGGACAATTATTACCTGGTGTTATACATGTTAGTGCAAGAGCCTTGGCAACACATGCATTATCTATCTTTGGTGACCATCAAGATGTTATGAGTACAAGAGCAACTGGTTTTGCTATGCTTGCAACTGGTTCAGTTCAAGAAGTTATGGACTTAGCCGGAGTTGCTCATCTTAGTGCTATAAAAGGACGAGTTCCCTTCTTACACTTCTTTGATGGTTTTAGAACTTCACATGAAATAAATAAAATCGAAGTAATACCCTATGAAGAGTTTGATAGACTAATTGACTATGAAGCAGTTCAAACTTTTAGAGACACTTCACTTAACCCAGAATCACCAATCACAAGAGGAACAGCTCAAAATGATGACATCTACTTCCAAGGAAGAGAAGCTTCAAATAGATATTATGATGCTCTACCTGATGTTGTAAATAAGTATATGAAAGAGATTTCTAAAATCACTGGAAGAGATTATGCTCCATTTACATATTATGGTGATGAAAATGCAACTGATGTAATCGTAGCAATGGGTTCTGTTACTGAAACTATTAAAGAAACCGTTGATTATTTAAACCAAAAAGAGAATAGAAAAGTTGGGCTTCTTACGGTTCATCTATATAGACCTTTCTCTGCAAAATATTTTATGAATGTTTTACCTTTAAGTGTTGAAAGAATCTGTGTAATTGATAGAACTAAAGAGCCAGGAAGTTTAGGTGAGCCTTTATATCTTGATGTTAAAGCCTTATTCTATGGACAAAAGAATCAACCTAAAATCATTGGTGGAAGATATGGACTTTCGTCAAAAGATGTACCACCAAATCAAATAATTGCACTATTTGACAATCTTGCAAATGAAACTTCAAAAGACAACTTTACAGTAGGTATTATTGATGATGTTACAAATACTTCAATTGATGTAAAAGAGAATATCTCAGTTGTAGAAGATATTAATGAATGTCTATTTTATGGACTTGGAGCAGACGGAACTGTTGGAGCAAATAAAAACTCTGTAAAGATTATAGGTGACAAAACTGAGCTTTATGCACAAGCATATTTTGCTTATGATTCTAAGAAAAGTGGTGGTTATACAAGGTCACATTTAAGATTTAGCAAAAACCCTATTCGTTCAACTTATCTTGTATCAAATCCAAGTTTTGTGGCCTGTTCAAAAGAGGTGTATTTAGAACAATATGAAGTTGTAGATAAACTAAAAGAGAATGGCACTTTTTTATTAAACTCTATTCACTCAAAAGATGAAATAGAGAGTAAAATTCCAAATAGAGTTAAAAAAATACTTGCAGATAAAAATATCAAGTTTTATATCATAAATGCTACAAAACTAGCCCATGATATTGGACTTGGAAATAGAACAAACACTATCATGCAAGCTGCCTTTTTCAAGTTAGCAAATATTATTCCCTATGAAGAAGCAAAAGAGTATATGAAAGAGTATGCAAAAAAAGCTTATGGAAACAAAGGTGAAGAGATAGTTAGAATGAACTATCTTGCAATTGACCAAGGGGAACATGGAGTTGAAGAAGTTGAAGTAAAACAACAGTGGACAGAGTATGAAGCTAAAGAGCTTGTGATAAATAGCGATTATAAAGGTTCTCAATATGTAGAAAACTTTGCAAAAATTGTTAATGCTGCAAAAGGTGATGAAATACCAGTTTCTACAATAGTAGAACTTGGAATGGAATGTGGTACCTTTGAAAATGGTTCAACTAAATATGAAAAAAGAGGAATCGCAACTATGGTTCCTCAGTGGAATGAAGATACCTGTATTCAGTGTAATCAATGTGCCTTTGAGTGTCCACATGCTGTTATTAGACCATTTTTATTAGATGAAAAAGAGTATGAAAATGCTCCAAATGGGGTAAAAGAACACTCACTTGATGCAAAAGGAAAAGAGTTTAAAGGTAAAGATTTAAAATATAAAATCCAAGTATCAATCTTAGATTGTACTGGTTGTAATATCTGTGTTGATATTTGTCCTACAAAAGAGAAGTCTTTAAAAATGGTTCCATATGGTGTTGAAGATGAAAACAATGAACAAGAAAATGCTGACTATTTATTCAATGACGTATCTTATAAAGACTATTTAGTAGAAAAAAACAATGTAAAAAATTCACAATTTGCACAACCACTTTTTGAGTACCACTCAGCTTGTCCAGGTTGTGGAGAAACTCCATATATCACTCTAGCCACACAACTGTTTGGTGATAGAATGATGATTGCAAATGCTACGGGATGTTCTTCTATTTACTCTGCTTCTGCACCTTCAACTCCATATACAAAAAATGCAAAGGGAGAAGGACCAGCATGGGCAAACTCTTTATTTGAAGATACTGCTGAGTTTGGTTATGGAATGCATGCAGCAAATGAGACTATTAGAAATAGAATTGCAAGAATTATGCTAAAGAGTATGGATGAAGTATCAAATCCTCTAAAAGTGCTTTATAAAGAGTGGCTAGAGCATAGAAGCAATGGAGTTAAAACTCAAGAGATAAGAGACAAACTTGTACCTCAGCTTGAAAACAATCAAGAGCAAAATGGAGTGAAAGAGTTACTATCTCTAAGAAAATATCTTGTAAGAAAATCACAATGGATGATTGGTGGAGATGGTTGGGCTTATGATATTGGATATGGTGGAGTTGACCATGTTTTATCAACGGGTGAAAATATAAATATCTTAGTTGTAGACACTGAGGTTTATTCAAATACTGGTGGACAATCTTCAAAAGCTGCAAGAGCTGGTTCTATTGCTGATTTTACAAATGATGGTAAACCAAATGCTAAAAAAGATTTAGGCTATATCTCTATGACATATGGAAATATCTATGTAGCTCAAATAAACTCAAGGGCAAATCAAAAGCAAGCAGTTCAAGCTATGAAAGAAGCAGAAGCTTATGACGGACCATCTTTAATTATCTGTTATTCTCCATGTATTGCCCACGGTATTCAAGGTGGACTTATGAAATCAGTTGAGCAAGGACAACTTGCAACTGATTGTGGATACTGGCCTATATATACTTTTGACCCAAGAAAGATAGATGAAGGACAAAATCCTATTAAAATATATGGTAAAAAACCAAACTGGGATAGATATGAAGAGTTCTTACTAAGAGAGAACAGATATAGATCTTTAAAGAAACTAAACCCAGAACATGCTGATGAACTATTAAATAAAAACCAAAAAGATGCTCAGTATAGATATAGACAACTTCAAAGATGGGCTTCTATGGATTATAGTGATGAACTAGAAGTAAGTGTTATAGAAGAGGCTAAGGTTGAATAACCTTAGTCTACTGTCTATACAAAAGATTAAAAACTATACAACTAAATTCACACGACTTTTTACTAACTTGATATACTAAAATAAAAAAGGTTAGCAATGAGCCTATTTAATATATCAATAAAAGAGACTCCAAAAAGAGATAAAGATGAATTCTTAGACTCTTTATACACAAAACTATTAGATAACAAAGACTACGAATCAATCAAAGGGAAAAATAGTTTTGAAATCAATAAATGTAGACTAAATACTTTTCTTAGCTTTAATACAAAAGTCTTGATTGACTCAAAAGAGATTCAAGTAGATGCAGAACTACATGATACACTTCTTTTAACTATTATTATAGTTCTAGCAATTTTATTAACCTATGGAATTGGAGTTGTTATAGTAGTTGCATTTGCATACTTACAAAAAAGAAAAGCAGAAGCTTATCTAAAAGATATTATTTCAAAAGTCAATATAAACAATAAATAAAATCTATTTTGGATATTTTTTAGACAGTTATTCTAAAACCCATAGTCTATATTCTGTTATACTAATATTATGTTTTTAAGAGATAGCAGCCTCTTAAAATTCAATATCATATCAAATAGCCTACCCGTCAAGTACTCCTACTTCTAACATCGTCCTTTCTAAAGCTATTTGATATGATAAATACTACTTTTTAATACTAATCACCCATTTAACTTTATTTAGCTAAAATCCAAAATAATTACAAAAGAAAGGTTTATAAAATGCCATTATTAGATAGTTTTAGAGTTGACCACACAATTATGCCAGCACCAGCGGTAAGAGTTGCAAAGACTATGAAGTCACCATCTGGGGATATTATCACAGTATTTGATTTAAGATTCTGTGTACCAAATGAAAAAATGTTAGGGGAAAAAGGTATTCACACTTTAGAGCACCTTTTTGCAGGATTTATTAGAGAACATTTAAACTCTGATACAGTAGAAATCATTGATGTATCTCCTATGGGTTGTAGAACTGGTTTTTATATGAGTTTATTAGGAGCTCCAAGTGAAGAGCAAGTTGCAACTGCATGGAAACAAGCTATGGAAGATGTATTAAATGTACAATCACAAAATGATATTCCAGAATTAAATGAGTTCCAATGTGGTACTTATAAAATGCACTCACTTGAAGAAGCAAAAGAGATTGCGCAAGATATTTTAAACCAAAACATTGGTGTAATGTCAAATAAAGAACTTTTCCTTTCAGAAGAGAAGTTAAACTCTTTAGGAAACTAATACTAAGCCCTTCATGGGCTTAGATTCAAATATGATAGTAAAAACTAACGATAACTCAAATACACTATATTCTACAAAATATAATCAGCATTTCCATGATATAAAAACAGGTGCTATTCAAGAATCACTAACAAAGCATGTTATTCCTAGCTTTGATTTTCACAAAGACAAAAAACATTTAAGAATACTTGATATATGTTTTGGCTTAGGATACAACACTTTTTCTACTATAAACTATGTATTAGAAAATGGTCTTGATAAAAAGCTAGAAATCTTTTCACCAGAACTTGATGGTGAACTATAATGCCACTAAATATTAAGACATAAACAACAAAGTTTAAATTCCTAAAAGATAAAATAAATTGAATAATTTAGGAGAAAGATATGGCAAGAGGAAGAGGTAAATCTTTCAGTGCAGATTTTAAG